>CAZKIT010000090.1:0-7233 GCA_964552905.1 uncultured Spirochaetaceae bacterium | reverse complement strand
GGTCCATTAGATGATTATAGAGATATCTTACTCCGGTGTAAAATGGCTGTGCTTTCCTAATGAAGGGAAAAGTATTATCCTCACGGTATGTTGTACATAGGTCCTCATGTTTCCATATCTGAATCGATAGCACTGTCAGTCGAACGCGCCCACAGCTACGGAGCAACGGGTTTCGCATTATTCTCCAAGAACCAGAGAATGTGGAAGAGTCCGGCACTGAAGGAAACCGAAATCCTCGATTTCCGTGAGAACATGATGAAATACGGTTACAGGATAGAGGGAGTCATGCCGCACGCAGGATATCTCATCAATCCGGCATCACCCGACCCGGAACTCAGAATAAAGTCACGGGATCTCTTTCTCCTCGAAATGGACAGACTCCAGAAGCTCGGACTCGATGTGATCAACATCCATCCCGGAGCATACAAGGAAGGCGACAGGGAGGACGGCATAAAAAGATCTGCGAATATGATCAATCATGTACTCGAGACCTATCCCGACATGCGCGTCGCAATCGAGAACACTGCGGGAGCCGGAACGATCATCGGCAATACGTTCGAGGAACTTGACATGCTCCTCTCCCAGATAAAGGAGAAGGACAGAACGGGCTTCACACTCGACACGGCACATCTCTATGGTGCAGGTTACGATGTGAAGAACAATATAGACGGAATACTCGACTCATTCTTCGCACGCTTCGGCAGCGACAAGCTCTACGGCATGCATCTCAACGATTCGAAGGTCCCGCTCGGTTCAAACAAGGACAGGCATGACAATCTGGGACGGGGTCTCATAGGAATGGAGGCCTTCCATGAAATTGTCAGGAGGAAAGAGGTGCAGGGTATTCCTCTCATCCTTGAAACACCTGACGAAACACTCTGGGAGAGTGAAATAAAGGAACTCTTGAATGTTCAATGACAAAGCACATAATCTTGTTCTGGGTCACCGCGGCTCGCCACTGAAGGAGATAGAAAACACACTCGCATCGTTCAGACAGGCCATAAAGGACGGAGCGGACGGCGTCGAACTCGATATAAGGCCGACGACAGACCACATTCTTGTGATATCACACGACAACTCGCTCGAGCGTGTCTACGGAGCGAAGATAAAGGTCGAGGAATCAACATACAGTGAAGTGAAGGCGGCGGCGCCGGAGATAGCGACGCTTGCTGAAGTGTTCGATGCACTCGGGCCAGTTTACTATGACATAGAGATAAAAGCCGACCAGAGCGTCGACTTCAAGAGGGAGGTCTGCACTCTCCTGATGGAGGAACTCGGGAGAAGGAAGGAACTCTGGCCGAAGATCATGGTTTCGTCATTCAATCCGCTTGCGATGAGGCTCTTCAGCAGAATCAGCAACAGACAGTTCGAGATGGGAATAATCTACGACGGACCTCCGACAAGTCTTCCTTCCTTCATGAGACACGGAGAGGGACGGCTCTTCTTCCCATGCACATTTCTCAAGCCCAAATGGAACATTGCAACAAGAGAGAAATCGAGAAGAAGAAAGTATGAAGTCTCCCCGTGGACCGTCGACAGCGAAGAGGCGGTTCTGGAAATGCTGAAGCTCGATCCGCCGTTCATCATCACCAATGACACGGAAAAGGTTGTCAGAATTCTCCGAGAACAAAACCGCAGGTAAGTCTTATCTGGTTCTCTAGAGCCTTCGAGTCATCCGCGCTCTCTCCGTCGTTGGCTGAGGAGTTCTGCATGGTCTTGTACTCTTCGCTTGTACCGGCTCTGTTATCTATTCTGATTATCTTGCCTTCGGTCTTGGTATACCAGGTACCGAGTGTGTACACCCTGTCGACGATTCCGATACGGACCATGTAGATGACATCAGTCGAAGAGTAGACTTCCCTCAGGTATTCAAGAGCCTCCTCTTCGTCGTCGCCCTCGGCCGCAACAATCTCCACGTTCTCTATCGAGAGAAGCGAACACATCTCTGACACAGTCTCGCGCGCATCTGTTATATCGACGCTCGTTCCGTCATAGTCGTAGAGGGCAAGCGCGATGATGGCCTCACCTGGCTTGTATGTCTCTTCTTCACTGTATTCGGCAGATAGCACCACATTGTCCAGGAGAGACCTGAAGGAAGAGAGAAGAGAATCCCCGGCTTTTTCATCTATGCGTGAAATAACATCCTCATCGACATTAATTGTTATGGTCATAGTTCCTTTTTTAAGGGAATAGGCATTCGTTTTGTTTACAATGATAAGTCCATCCTCATCTGACATTGCGTCATATGAAAGGACGATGACTTCTCCGTCCGCATTCAGTGAAGGATATTTCACGATAACGTCGGCATTCTCTATTGAAGGATGCATGACTCCCTTGTCGCGGTAGATCCGGAAGCCCGGTTCCCACCCCGTCTTCCTGCTTCTTCCCAGGAACTCGAACTTTATCTGGCTCACATACTTCTCAAGTCTTTCAACAAGAACCCGGGTGCTGTAAGATTCATTCATCACCTCTCCTTCGAGAGATATCTCTACAGCCTCGAGCAGCGAGTTTATTGCCTTCACGTCCTTGTTGTCCCTGTAGTATGAGAGAGACTCGTCAACTTTGCTCTTCACCTTCTCCTCTCTCTCAAGGAGAACGGAGTAATCGGAAGAGGAGACTTCATCAAGAAGAACGGTATCTGTCGTAGAGAGCATATAAGAGCGGAACACACCGTCCTCCTCGGCATTGTATTTCGAGGTGATGACCGTATCGAAAGCGGAAATCATGCCGGTCGATGAGAGTTCCTCATAATAAGTGGCTGTATAGTCCACTCCTGTCCTGCTGCTGATCTGGGAGAGAATGCTCAGATATGCTTCGGCTTCAGCCTCCTCTTCGCTCCCGCCCTCTCCTTCTCCGACGATTACAGTCGAGAAGAGAATGGCAGGAGGACTGTCAATCCAGGAGGGCCTGTCGCCGTCATTGTGCACTGTCGCACACGATGTGAGGAGAAGAAAAGCAAGAAGGACAACAGGAAGAATATTTCTCACAGCTTGCCTCCAAGCCCCAGGGTGAAGCAGTTCGTACCCCTGTAGTTCACTATGCCGGCAGAAACAGAGAACATACGGCTGAATGTCCAGCTGAGTACAGCAGCGAATTCACTGGATACTGCAGATGATCTGCCGTACATGACGCCAAGTGAAAACTCTCCGTCAAGACGCAGATTCTTCACGAAGGGAACAGACGGCCAGACGGAAGAGAAGAAGAATGAGGCTGAAAGTCCCGCCGTCACATGATACTGCATTGCTCCGTCATAGATGACCGCCGCCTGAACAAACGGCGTCACAGGATAGCAGAACGTTGAATAAGAGAGAGAGAGGGAACCTCCGAAGAGAGTGAAGTCGAACGAGGAGAACGCCCTGAGAGAAAGCGAGAAGTCGTTGATCCTCTCGATTTTCATCCCGGGAAGAGGAGAAACCGAATAACTGGACTTGAAGGAGACGGCGTCATCATGAACGGCATCGACAACAAGGAGCGCTTCCGTTTTTCCGTCCTCCCCGACAAGAGCATAGTTCTGTCCCCTTTTCGCTCCGTTCATCGTTACAGACGAGAATTCTCCCCTGTAGATATAGTCAAGTCTCTCTCCTTCCTCGAAAAGACTTTCATCGTAGTAGAATACGGCCTTTATCTCGCCCGATAGATATTCGGAGGGCGTCACTACGCTGACACTCTTTTCCCCGTAGGAGAGCGTAAACGAGAAAATGTCATCCTCTTCGGAAAAGTTTTCTATCGTCACTTCTGTCTCATTACGGTTGCCGATTGCCGTCTCAACCTCCCGGGAGAGTCTCTCTCTGACGTCCTCCGGGACATCAGAAGAAAAAACAACAGACGAAAACAATGGTATAATTGTAATCAGAATCGTAAAAAGACAGAGTAATTTCTTCACTTCAGGTTATTTTTCACTCCAGTACCGGGCTATCTCTATGCAGAGATTCGTGCTTCTGTTCATGGCGTCAACAGCCACCCATTCGCTCTTTGAATGGAGATTGTGGCCGCCGGTGAAGAGATTCGGTGCTGCAACACCCGTCTCGGCAAGTCTTGCTCCGTCCGTGCCGCCGCGTATGAGTTCATCATGAAGCTCGAGACCCAGCTTCCCGGCTGCCGCATAAACCGCCTCTGTGGATGACGGATCATTTCTGTTGGCTTCAGCCATGTTGCGGTATGAAATCTTCGTTTCGACTTCGACTTCCGCGCCGTATGCCTTCCCCACTGTCCTTGCAATACTTTCCGTGTTTTCGATTCTTTTCTCGAACTTCTCTCTGTCGAAGTCCCTGATGACAACCGTGAGCTCCGCTTCCGCCGTACCTCCCTTGAAGCTGTACGGACAGTAATAGCCGTAACGGCCGTCCGTTGCCTCCGGGCTCTCCGCCTGCGGCAGCATCGAAACAATCTTCGAACCGACCGTTACTGCATTGACAAGCCTTCCCCTTGCGTCTCCGAGGTGTATCGATACTCCCTTTATCCGGATGAAGACAGATGCCGCATTGTAGCACTCCGTCTCGAGCTGACCCTCGGGTCCTCCGTCGACTGTATAGCAGCATGTACTTCTCAGTCTGTCATAGGGGAAGCGGTCCATGCCGCGTCCCGTCTCCTCGTCGGGAGTGAAGTAGACTTCAATCGAGGGTCTTCTGACTTCGGGATGAGTCGTGAAGTATCTCAGCATCTCCATGATTATCGCAACACCGGCCTTGTCATCAGATCCCAGGAGTGTTGTTCCGTCACTTGTGATGATCTCACCTCCCTTATACAGAAGAAGATCTCCATCCGTTGTCTCCGGATCAAGAACGGTACCGCCGTCAAGAACAATCCTTCCTCCGTCATAGTTCTTCCAGAGTCTGGCCTTCACACCGTTGCCTTCGCAGTCCGAGGCGGTGTCGACATGTGCCATGAAGCCTACCGTCTTCGTGCCGCTGTTGCCTTTGAGTCTTCCCATGACAACCTTCTCGTCTCCGTAGTAGGTATCGAGTCCGAGCTCTTCCAGTTCCTTCTTGAGTGCAAGAAGAAGCACCTCCTGTCCCGGTGTGGACGGACGTACAGACGGATTGTAGGAGTCAGACATCGTATCGTATGTCGTATACCTTATAAATCTTTCCCTGAGTGATTCGTTGAATGTCAGCATTGCCTTTCCTTCTTTAATATTCCAGAGAAAGGCAGAAGGAGATTATTCTCATTCCGCCGCCAACGGAGAGATGTGCACTCTTAACCCGTCAGACGTTCACTGGTGCTTTACATTATATCCAATTAGCGGCGGATATGAGAATCTAAAATCAGGTTTTCCAGTTGTAATTCTTGAGAATCTTCTTGGTGCTGTCGGTTATCTGATAGATTGCAAAGACCGCGAGGATAAGGGCTGCGACTACCGGCGTCGTTCCGGCTGCTGTCTGCGTTGTTATGACACCCGATGCAAGTGCCCAGGCTGCCACGGGCTCGCTTGTAACATTGTCAAGCCAGTCCTTGAATGCATTCTCATCATGCTGGAGGTCCTTGTCGGACCATTCGATTATCGTGATTATCGTACTTGCCACGACACCTGCTGCGATAGATACGGCAGTGGCTGCACTGATCTTGCCCCAGAAGACAACCTTGGGTATGACGGCATATACGATGGCGGCAGTAAGAAGAACGACGGACTTTACGGTAAGAGACCTGAGATCCTTGTAGAACTCCTCCTTGTCGCCCGGATTAAGCGCTCTTGCAATCCTCTCGCCCTCTTCGGCAAAGTGAGTCTCGATCTCCGTTGCCTTTTCTCTAAGCTCTTCCATCTGTTCATCAGAGAGAAACTCGCCGGCAGCGGTGATTACATCTTCCGCATTATCTGCATAGTTTGCCTGATATAGGAACTCAAGATACTTCTCCCCGTCTTCCTCTTCGGCAAGCTCTCTCGTGATTTCCTCTCCCGTCAGGGTACCGTACGAAGCTATCTCCTCCTCGGTGTATTCACCTTCACTGATGAGTACGCTCCTTACCTCCTCGTAGTACTCATCAATCATCCTTGCACTCTCGCTCATGAGAACACTCTTCCTTACTTCCGTTTTGGAAGCGAGTGCAGGAGAACATGATGAAAAGAGCATCAGAATGATAGATGCCCATCCGACAACTCTGTTAATAAGTGTTGCTTTCTTCATTTTTACCTCCGAATGTGATTCCAATAAGAACACTGACTCTTGATTCACCGAACTGGGGAATGGACTTTATCCTCGCCTCCTGGACATCTTCCCCGCTGAGGGAGGAACGGTATGTGTACTTCGGTCTTATGTAGAAGTGAGAGAATACGAATTCCCAGCCGACCGAGCCCTCGGCAGCGAAATACACACCGTCATCAGGGGCATAGAGCCCCCATAGAAAGCCCACCTTCACAAGTGAGGCTTCAGCAAAGAGTCCGAGACCATCCCATGGATGAACAGAGACGAGGATTCCGGTCTCAATCAGAGATAAGTCATAATCCTTGCATTTTCCATACCTAACTGGGATGATAATCTTGAAGCTTCCTATGTCAATTCCTGCTTCAGTGTCTATTCTAATCCCGCTGAGGAAGAAGGCATCAAACGAGCGCAGGTCTGCTCCGACACTAACACTAACGGCAGAGAGGGAGACAGCAGCGAACAGGGTTAAAAAAATAGTCACGAACTTCTTCATGACTATATTGTTTCAAATCAGAATTGTAAAATTTGGCCAGAAAAGTGACACTTTTCGCCTTTTTCACCATCCGAGAGCCTTTCTGAACTCCTCTTCACTTTTTTTGAGGGACTTCGATGCAACCTTCACCTTGTCGTCACTGTTGTTGAGAGTGAAGATGACGCCGTCGTGTTTGTCATCGACTTTTTCAAGTGAGTATGACTCGAGCTGGGAAGTGAAGGCAGACCAGACCGGCTTCACACCGCCGAGGTACCGTCTGCGCTGGTAGAATACGATTTCGCTTCCCGTCACGACAAGCGCGCCCGAGATAAGCTCCGCTCCGTTTTCAGAGACCAGACCGCCCCTCGAACAGAAGAAATCCTCGTTTCCCCTGCTCTTCTTGATCATACCTTTCGTGACCACTGCCGTGCATACATACCAGACGGCGGTAAGAACGATAAGAATTGGTATCATCCAGATATGCACCTCACCCTTGAATGCTGCAAAATATGAGAAGACGCCGACTGCAATGACGAGTACAAGAAGAAGAGGATCAAATTTTTTCATCGCTTACTCCGGCAATATGATAGCAGAAAAACAGCTTTTTTCAATTTCCGCGAA
>CAZKIT010000089.1:0-7289 GCA_964552905.1 uncultured Spirochaetaceae bacterium | reverse complement strand
GAATGGGCTCCAGATACGGCGGCGTGAAGCAGATTGACGCTGTCGGCATGCACGGCGAATGCCTGCTGGATTACGGTATCTGGGATGCGAGAAGGTCCGGATACGGCAAGGTCGTGTTCATCATCAGGAAAGATATAGAGAAGGACTTCAGGGAACGTTTATTCGACAGGGTCGCGAGGAACATGGACGCCGAGTATGTCTTCCAGAGCAGGGAGAGTCTCCTTGCTCCCGAAGAACTTGCTCTTGCGGGCGGCAGACAGAAGCCGTGGGGGACAATCCACGCAGTGCTCTGCGCGGAGAAGGCCGTGAAGACTCCCTTCACCGTCGTCAACGCCGACGACTACTACGGACGTTCGGCCTACGGGATGATGGGAAAATATCTTTCTTCCCTGTCGAATGACGATGTTACACATGCGATGGTCGGTTTTACCCTCGAGAACACTATGAGCCCGTCGGGGTCGGTCACCCGTGCCATATGCGAAGCTGACAGCGAGGGCTATGTCACATCACTTGTCGAGACATTCAAGATCCTCTGGCGTGACGGGAAGGTCGTCTCCATACTCCCTGACAGGGAGGAATACCTCACGGGAAAGGAACTCGTGAGCATGAATTTCTTCGGCTTCACTCCGAAAATCTTCGAGGGCTTCAACACCTTCTGGGAGGAGTTCAAGAGAGATGACATCACATCTCCCAAGGCCGAATGCCTTCTCTCGACAGGAGTATGCGAGATAATCGCCAGAGGGGAAGGAAAGCTGAAGCTCCTTTCCTCCGATGACAGATGGTTCGGCATGACATACCCAGAGGACAAGCCCCAGGTCATGCAAGCCCTCAGAGAGAAGATAGAAAGCGGATATTACCCCGAGAAACTCTGGGAGAACTGAGATCTTTTCTTATTCTTTTGAAGACGTCACTCACTGCTGGGTGACGTCTCTGTTGTCTGCCAGGACATCTAACGGAGAATAGCCTTCCCCGAGTACATGGTAGGTGTCCTGGACGATTATGAATGCGTTGGGGTCCGCATTCTTCACACATCTGGTGAGCCTGGTGAGGTCCTTCTTAGGAACGACTGTCATCAGCATGTCCTTGTCGTCACGGGTGAATAGCCCCTTTGCACTTATGATTGTTCCGCTTCTGTTGAGATCCTTGAGAATGAAGGCTCCGATTTCGTTGATTTTCGGGGATATTATGAAGACGCTCTTTGCGTAGTTCGTTCCTATGGGGACTATCACCCTGTCGATTATGAGCGAAATCATAAGGGAGATGACGTACGAATAGAGGGCGTTCTCGATGCCGAAAATGAATGCGGAGACGAATATGATGATGCCGTCGACTATGAAGAGCGATGTTCCGAGGGCAACAGGTGTGTATCTTGCGATTATCTGTGCGATGATGTCGGTTCCTCCCGTGTTGGAACCTGCACGCATCACAAGCCCCATTCCGACACCGTTCGTTATTCCCGTGAATAGTGTACAGAGCCAGAGAGACGATTCCTTCGTGTAGTCGATGACTCCGTTTGGAAGCAGAAAATCAAAGAGGGTGGTGAAGAGCGAGAGAAGCAGGGTGCCCATCAGCGTCTTGAGGCCGTATTCCTTTCCGAAGAGGAAAAGTCCGACGAGATAGATCGGAATGGAGAAGCAGAGCATTATGACACCGAGGTCCCATGCCTTTCCGGTGGCGTCAATCAGCAGATGATAGGCGAGAGTTGCAAGTCCCGAGACTCCTCCCGGGGCGAGTTTCGCGGGGTTCATGAATACCGAGATTCCGAATGCCGTCAGTGCAGTGCCCAGGACGATGTATGCATAATCGCCGATTGTTTCCTTAGTTCTGTACTTCATAGTTTGCTGGGAAGCTCCTTTCTGTCGCTGTAAAGCCTGTCGAATAGCTGTGACGGATCTTCGCTGACAATGAGAGCGTCTCTTACCTGAGCGCTGAGAAATCCTTCGTCTACAGCCCTGTCAAGCATTTTCAGAAAAGGATCGAAGTAACCGTCGATGTTGTAGAGCGCGATATTGGAAGAGGTGTATCCGAGCTGTCTCCACGTGTAGATTTCGCTGAGCTCTTCAAGCGTTCCTATTCCGCCGGGCATTGCGATGAATGCAGAGGAGAGTTCATACATCTTCTTCTTTCTCTCGTGCATGCCGTCCACTATGATTGTTTCGCTTGAGGCCGTTCCGTCGGTGACGCGGTCGAAATTCATGGCCTTCGGCAGTACTCCCGTGACATGTCCGCCTTGCTCGAATACGGCGTGTGCGAGAACTCCCATGAGGCCGCGGTTACCGCCTCCGTATACGAGGGAGATGTCTCTTTTCGTCATCTCCGAGGCAAGTGAGAGAGTCTTGATGCGGTATATTTCCTTCCTTCCCATCGTCGAGCCGCAGAACACGGCAACAGTTTTTTTATCGCTCATGGCCTAACTTATTATCATAAAGAAGGAAAATACTCAATAAAATGTTATCTGAATAACAGAAAAGAGACAAATGCGTGAAAAACACGTGTGTAACAATTGTTTGATTTCGAGATTTATATTATCGTACAATATTGAGTGCCCCGTGCATTTCGCCTTATTATGTAAAATAAGACAGGAGATATATTTTCTATGAAGAAGCTTACCAAAGTTATCTTTATCATTGCGCTCCTTGCAATGGTTGTCCTTCCGCTTTCGGCAAGAAAGGCAATGAATGTAAGCTGGGAATGGCTTTTGTCAGACCCTGAAGTCACAGCATACCGCTATCAGCTGAACGGCGAAGCAGATGACGGATGGACCGTTGTTGACGGAAACACCTCCGTTTATACTGCAACCGGCCTGGATCCGTATTCGGATTACACATTATATCTGCAGTGCTCATATGACGGCATCAACTGGTCTGAAAGCGCTTCCAGCACAGCTTATGCTCTCCTCCAGCTTGAAGTTGAGACTCCGGTTGAGGAGGAAATCGTGGAAACCGTCGAGAGTACGGTATTCTATGTCAGCGGTTTCGGCATAGAGAACGAATGGACGAAGAGCTCCTTCAAATCGACTACACTCGACAAGGGTCTCCTTACTTCCGATGATGTTCTCGGTTTCATCCAGTATGAAGCTGCGAAGTACCCCGAGTTCGCATCCGGTGTCTACTACACACTCATCGATGACGGCTTCGAACTGACATATGAAGAGGGAAAGCTTGATATAGCTTCACTCATCCCTGTCTACAGAGCTGACATCACGGAATATGTTGATGGACTTCTCGCTTCTGCAGTAGAGGAGGTCGAGGATGTCATTGCTTCTGCCGCTGAAGCCGTACTTGAGGCAGTCGTTGAGGCTGCGGCCGAAGAACCTGTGTTTGCCGAGAGTTTCAGCTACAGGGGAATCACATCCGATCTCACTGTATACGGAACACACGCAACAGTGACACTTCCGGAGGGAACGGATGTTTCTGTCATAGAGAACGCGGCATCCCTTCTTCTTGCAAAGTATCCTGAAGCTTCATATGTTACATATTCTCTCGAGAATGATACTGTCACACTCTACTATCCTGAAATCACAGGTGAATATGCTTCTTCTCTCTATCCTGTTATCAAGGATGAGGCTGAATGGTACATCGATCAGCTCCTGGGAGAAGTGGTGGCCGCTGAAGAGGCAGCCGTCGAAGAGGCAGTCATCGTCGAAGCGGTTGAGGAAGAAACTGCAGCAGCTGAGGAAGAAACAGTTTCCTATGTCTATGCAGATACCCTCACATACAGGGGAGTCACATCAACCATAGTCGTTGACAACACATGGGCTACAGCTACTGTTCCCGAGGGAATGAGCAAGGAAGACCTTGAAGCAGTTGCGCACATGATTGTCATCAAGTATCCGGCAGAGTCTTCTCTTGTCGTATATTCCTTCGATGGCGAGACAGTCACTCTCACATATCCCGAATCGTCCGACGAGTTCCTGCTTGCCGCTCTCGAGGTTCTCAGAAAAGATGCCATTGCTCTCATTGACATGATTGAGGACTCAAAGGTGGAGACTGTTGTTTCTTCTGAGCCTGTTGAGGCTGCACCTGTTGCAGAGGAAAAGAAGGTCGAAACTGCAGTCGTCGAGCCTGCAGCTGAAGAGAAGAAGGAAGAAGCTGCAGTCGAGCCTGTCGCAGAGGAGAAGAAGGAAGAAAAAGCTGATGTTCCGGCTCCTGTCACAGTTGACGCAGTTGCCGTTAAGGAAGAGAAGAAGGATTCTCCGAAGGCCGTCAATGTCAAGGCTTCCTTTAATATGAACCTCAATGCAGGTTTTGAGTGGGGATACGGCAAGGTCGTTTCGAAGGGCGCATCCAAGACTCCGACAATCTATCCGTTCGTATCCATGTCATTTGAAGGACAGAATCTCCTTCATGTCGGAATCTTCGGCTTCGGTGTAAGATCAGATATCTCTGCTGTCTTCATTCCTGAAAGCAAGACCCTTGCATCCAACCCGACAAAGATCTGGGGCTTCGATGCAACTGTCGACCTCAAGCTCATGGCTTACGTCAATACTAACATCTGCAAGTTCTATCTCGGTGCAGGTATCGGCTATTCTGCAGCTTCCAACAAGTTCACATCCGTTCACAGTGAAACTGCAAGAATCCTTGTCGGTGTCGGCGGTGGCGAAGGTTTCAATACTGCATTCGCAATCACAGGTGTCGCCGGTGTCCAGTTCAACATCGGTTCGATGTTCACTCTTTCCGCTGAAGGCTATTCAAGATTCTTCTTCGATATGCCGGGCAAGCTTGATACATTCAACATTGCAGCCACAGTCGGTTTCGGTGTGAAGTTCTGAGATAATCAGAAGAATTTGAAATAAGGGCTCCGGTTTTCCGGAGCCTTTTCAGGAGTTATGCAAATGGATATCAGAAAGGAAACAGTAGATGACTGCATCGCCTTCGTTGATGAACGGAACTGGAGACAGTTCCATAATCCCAAGGATCTGGCCATATCGCTCTCTCTTGAGGCCTCGGAACTTCTTGAACTGTTCCAGTGGAACACGAGTGACGAGGCTGTGGAGAAGAACAGGGAGAGAATGAAGGAAGAGCTTGCCGACGTCATCGTCTATGCCATCGACTTTGCATCTGTCATGGGATTCGATCTCAATGAAATCATCACGGAGAAGATGAAGAAGAACAGGGCGAAGTATCCCGTCGAGAAGGCGAGGAACTCGAAGAAGAAATACACGGAACTTCAATGAAAAGAAGAAGAGGCCTTGCGGGGCCTCTTCTCGTGTCATTTTCTCTTGATCTTGATTTTCACCTTGTTCTTTATGAGGAAGCAGTGGTGTACGTTCATGTCACGCTTGAAGTCATCACCGATCGTCTTCTCGGTAATGTCCTGGACGATGTAGTTCTCCCTCACTTCGTCATCCAGCCTGAACTTTCTGAGGTTGTTCGAGAATATCAGGGTTCCTCCGGGTGAGAGGTGCATTGCCGCAGCCTTGATGAGCTGTGCGTGGTCTCTCTGCACATCGAAGTTGTTTCTCCTGCTCTTGCTGTTCGAGAATGTCGGCGGGTCGCAGAAGATGAGATCGAATCTGTCGTATGTATCCCACAGCCACTCCATTACGTCTGCCTGGTAAAGATAGTTGCCCATCGTCGTGGAATAGCCGTTTATCTGGAGATTCTGTTCGAGCCAGGAGAGGTATGTTGCGGAAGTGTCGACGCTGACTGTGCTGAGCGCGCCGCCCTTTATTGCGTTGAGGGTTGCCGTTCCCGTGTAACAGAAGAGATTAAGGAATCTCCTGTTCTCCGCCATCTCCTGTATGAGTGCCCTTACCGGTCTGTGGTCAAGGAAGATTCCGGTGTCGAGGTAGTCAGTGAAGTTCACCAGTACATTGAGTCCGTTCTCACGTGCGACAAACATGCGGTTGTTGTTTGCAAGTTTCTTGTACTGGTCGTTTCCCTTCTGTTTTGAACGCTGTTTGACATAGATGTTCTCCACGTCTATTCCCGTCGCTCTCTCTGTCGCAAGGATAAGTTCATCGAGTCTTCTCATTGTATCTTCAACGGGAATCTCCTTGGGAGCTCTGTATTCGTTGACGACAACCCACTTTCCCATGTAGATGTCGATTGATGCTGCATACTCGGGCATGTCAGCGTCATAGATGCGGTAGCATTCGACACCCTGTGCCTCCATGAGGGGCTTTATCTCCTTCATGTTCTTGATGAGACGGTTGTAGACGAAACCCGCTCCTTCGCTGAGGGGTGAGGAAAGCCTTGCCTTTTTCTTTTCCAGGGCCTTCTGCATCATCTGATCCCTTTCCTCGTCCGTGAAGACAGAGTAGTGCGCTGCCTGACATTCGATGCCGCCGTTGAAGAGCTTGTTCGTCCTTTCCGGCTTCATGTCAATGTTGGAGAGGAGGTCGCTGTTACCGGTGAGGATTGTCGCCTTCCATCCCTTGAATACGTTCTGGATGGTCTCTCCGAGCTTTCTATACAGGCCTTCGATGTCGTTGACTGTCATTCTTTCTCCGTAGGGAGGATCCGTTACGATGCAGCCTCTCTCTGCGGGGGCCACTGTCATCCTGGTGAAATCCTGGACGGAGAAGGCTATGAAGTCGTAGACTCCGGCCTTGAGGGCTGCGGCCTTGCTGATTTCGACGGCTGTGCGGGAGATGTCGCTGCAGTAGATCGAGATGTCCCTTTCGTCGATTGCCTTCTGTCTCTTCTCCTCGGCTTCGCTGACTATTTTATTGAAGAGTTCCTCATCGAAATTTGGGAGCTTTTCGAACTGGTACGGCGTCTTTCTGAGGAGTCCGGGAGCGGTCTCCGTTGCCATGAGCGCAGCTTCGATTGCGATTGTGCCCGAGCCGCAGAAGGGATCCATGAAGGGAAGCGGGGAATTGTTGTCGACGCTCTTCTTCCATTCGCTTCTTGATATGAGGGCGGATGCAAGGTGCTCCTTGAGCAGGGCTTCCGTCTGCTCGCCGCGGTAGCCGCGCATCGAGAGGTTCTCTCCCGAGAAGTCTATGTACCATTTGACCGTGTATCTGTTGATATGTACATGTACCGTCACATCGGGATTTAGTATCTCGATATTCGGTCTCTGACCGTCGAAGTGCTGCCTCATTCTCTCGACGATGCCGTCCTTGACCTTGAGAGCCGCATAGTGGCTGTTGTTGATATAAGGGCAGTCCTGTGTCGTGCAGGTCACCTTGAGCGTCTTATCCGGATTGACATATTCCTCCCACGGAAGCGAAAGAGTCGCTTCCTCTAGTTCCTTGTCATCCCTTACGTCGTCGTCTACGTAGAGGCCCCAGAGTACACGTGATGCTATTCTCGTGTTGAAACAGAAACGGTAGCCGAACT
>CAZKIT010000088.1:0-7335 GCA_964552905.1 uncultured Spirochaetaceae bacterium | reverse complement strand
GAGAGAATCTCCTTCACATAGCCGTAGTTGAACCTGATGTTTCTCCATCTGAGCTTCACGGTCTTCTTCGTGAAGAACTTTTCGATTATCGAGACGACGGCACACACCGTCTGCGATACCAGAGTGGCGTGTGCGATGCCGACGGTGCCCATATTCATCTTTACGCCGAAAATCCAGCTGAGGATTACCGTCCCTCCGCAGCCGTACGCCGCACGGGCGGTGACTTTGTGACTTCGGCCGCAGGCACTCTCGACGGACGACGTCGTTATGTACGCCGCTGCAGCGGGAAGGGAGAGAAGGGCTACCGAAAGATATTCCTTCGCTTCCGCTGTAGCTTCCGGAGGTGTCGACAGAACCGAGAGTATTATGCCTGAAAGGAGATTGAGAACGGCTGAAAGCACAGCCGATGCTGTGACTGATGAAAGGAGTGCGGTGCCGAA
The DNA here is from genome assembly GCA_964552905.1 of uncultured Spirochaetaceae bacterium. Taxonomy (GTDB): domain Bacteria; phylum Spirochaetota; class Spirochaetia; order Sphaerochaetales; family Sphaerochaetaceae; genus Ornithospirochaeta. Next base: position 6,895 of record CAZKIT010000088.1, on the reverse strand, counting down.
TATCCTCTCGGCCTTCTCACTGTCATTACTCCCGGGTGCCGTCATCAGCGACGGTACCATTCCCGATTCTACTGCCGAGTTGAGTATTGTGAAGACGTATACTATCTGGGAGCCGACCTAGACTGTGACGACGGAGGAGGTTGTGAAGAATCTTCCGACGAAGAGAAGGTCGAAGATGCCGTAGAGAGCCTGGGATAGGAAGAAGAATCAGAGAGGTATCGTGACCCGCATTACGGGCCCGAAGTAACCGTCTTTGTATTTCTCCTCTTTCATTTCTGTCTTCCCCGGTCTCACGGAAAAGGATAGTGTTTCTTTCCGCAGACCCGTTTCTCTACGATTCTAGAAGATGAGAGTGGAAACACAACAGATAAATTCTTATTTCCGACACTTTTCGTCAATCCTCTTCTTCGGGGAAGTCGTACTGGGGAACCGAGGGCTTTCTCGCCTTGCTGTCGGCTGCGATCCGGCGCTCCCTGATCTCCTTCTTCGTCTGTCTTCTTTCCATGAGGTTGATGAATCTCGCCTCGTTGTAGGTTCTTCTTGACTCCTCGACGTACCTGTTGTATTCACGCTCGGTCTTCAGAGCGAAGTGGAATGCGTTTATCATCGCATACCAGAGTATCGAGAGGACGAATGGAATGATGCTGTCGAATGTGACGGGGTAGACCTCGCTGGGGCCTGCATAGCTTATGAGGGTCTTTAGGTTCTGGTAGAAGAGGAGAACGGAGATGATGAACGGAATTATCCAGTAGATACGTCCGTTCCTGGTAAGGAAGAACCTTATTGCAGATACTGCCGAGAGGAACGTCAGAAGAAGCGCGCCCAGCGGGATAATCAAATTTAACACAATTTATCTCCTCAATGCTGTATTATAGTGGTAAGCGAGGTCAACTGAAAGTGGAAAAACTGGAAAACAGAATATCTTTGGAACTGCTTGAAGAAAGAAAGAGGGAGAGACAGGAGGATATTAGGGGCTCCTTCTTCCGTGATACAACCGCCATCATTCATTCTTCCGCCTTCAGAAGGCTGAAGCACAAGACTCAGGTCTTCTATGCTCCGTCGAATGACCACATATGCACGAGAATGGAGCATGTGCTGCATGTGGCGTCGATCGCGTCCACCATCTGCCGTCCTCTTGGCCTCGATACGGAACTTGCCTGGGCGATCGGAATGGGCCATGACCTGGGGCACACGCCCTTCGGTCATACGGGGGAGAGAATCATCAGCGACTTTGCAGTGGAAAGGTCTCTTCCTCAGTTCGAGCACGAGGTGAACTCCCTCAGGGTCGTGGACTTCCTCTGCAACAGCGGCCGCGGCCTCAACCTCACCTATGCCGTAAGGGACGGTATCGTATGCCATAACGGAGAGAGCCTCAAGAAGAGGATGCATCCAACGTTCACAGTAAGAGACCTCGACAGTGTCACCTCCAGAAAGGGACTTGTCCCCGCAACATACGAAGGGGTTATAGTCCGCTTCTCCGATTCGATTGCATACCTCGGGCGTGACTACGAGGATGCAGCGAGGCTGGGGATAATACATGAGGATGATCTGCCCGACATCGTCAAGGACAGACTGGGAAACACCAACAGCAAGATAATCAACGCGCTCATCGGTGACCTCATCGACGGAGCGGGTGAGGAGAGCGGCATAGGCTTCTCGGACGGCATATTCGATGCAGTCAGGGCCTTCAGCGATTTCAATTACTCCCATATATACAGATCGAAGATTCTCGACGGATATGAAAGGTATTTCAGAAGAGTTCTCGGTCTCATAACATCCTACCTCGAGGAGATCTACTCCCAGTACGGCCTCGACGGAAAGCTCTACGCGGAGGAGGGAAACATGCTTGCGGCGGGTTTCTACAACCATATAAAGGAGATGAGGAACGTCTACATCGAGCGCGAAGGCTCCGACAGGCGCATGATAATCGACTATGTTGCGGGAATGACAGACAACTTCGCACTCGACAGCGCCTCGGAGATCCTGAGACCGGAACATCTCAACGAGAAGATAGACCAGAGCCAGACGGGAAAGTGGTTCGATGTCAGAAAAGGTCAGTGAGTGAGTTCCTCGATTTCGTTGATGAACTGGTCAAGCGTGTCGAATGCGCGGTATACGGCGGCAAAACGAACGTAAGCGACGGGACTCATGCGGTAGAGATGACGCAGCGTTATCTCGCCGATTTCGCGTGACGATATGGTGTTGCGCGAACCCTGGGCTATTAAGTAGACTTCGTCTTCGATAGCCCTCAGCGTATCATCGATCGCCTCCGTCTTCACAGGAAGCTTCTCCGTGCATGTACGTATTCCTCTCTCGACCTTTGCCAGTTCGAACGTCTGGTGTGATTTGTCCTTTTTAACCACTATGATCGGCTTCCGTTCTATGTGCTCATAGCTTGTGAAGCGGTAGCCGCACTCGAGGCAGAGGCGACGGCGTCGTATCGAGGTTCCCTCCTTGTTGGATCTCGATTCCAGCACTTTATCATGATCTTTACCGCATTTCGGACACTTCATGGGGAAAAGTATAATTTATTTATTTCCGTTTTTGCAGATTTTTTCATTCAATCTTGATTAAATTATGTTTACACAGTAACATTGAGTTAAAAAAATAACGGAGATATATTCATGGCTAACTCAGTCGCTTTTTTCGTGAAGGAAATTATCAACCGTTCACCGTTCATTTCCGAGATGCTTATCCAGGAGGTCATCTCATACTCGAATCTCGCCCTCTTCATCAAACCGAAGGTCGAGGCTCTTTACGGCTCGGAGGTGTCGCAGGCGGCAATCGTCATGGCCGTCAGACGCTACACGACGGAACTCAAGAAGATGAATCACATCGAGAAGAAGACGAAGAAGATCGACTATGAACTGAGCATGAAGACGAATATATACGACGTCAACATCCGCCGCTCCGCTTCATTCATAAACAGTCTGGCGGATCTCTATTCTCTTGTCAGGACGGAGAACGGTGATTTCATCAACATCTCCATCGGTGAACACGAGATCGTGATCACGATATCCGACAAATTCAGACAGCAGCTTGAGGAGATGCTGAAAGGGGAGAGCGTGATCAACCGTGAAGACGACATGGTCGCTCTGACGATTTCCTTCAAGGACAACAACTTCCTTGAAACTCCGGGAATCACATACCTTGCGACGAGAAAGCTTGCATGGGAGAACATCAACATCTACGAGATAGTCTCGACTCTCAACGTCCTTACATTCATCATAAAGAAGAAGGACTCCCTCCAGGCTTACGCTGTCCTGCAGGCATTCTTCGATGAAGAGCTTTAACATAATCACGGGAGAGAAGGGGGAAGGCAAGACCACCCTCATGCTGAAGATTTCCTCTTCTCTTGACTCTCCCGTCGGCTTTGTCTCCGTCCACAGAGGCGACGACTACTATCTGAGGAGTCTCGAAACAGGAGAGGAGACTCTCCTCATGTCTCCGTTTTCCGTCTTTCCCGGTAAATGGAAGGGGTGGAGTGTAAACACATCCCTCTTCGATTCGGTATACGAGCGTCTTTCATCTGTTGAGTCGGGAAAGGTCTTTCTCGACGAATGCGGACGGATGGAAATCGAGGGTTTCGGATATGACAGGACACTCAGGATGCTACTTGCAAAAAAGGACGTGGAAGTGTATGTGACACTTCGGCGTCCCTTCATCGATGCCTTCGTTTCCAATTATTCAATAGTGGACTACACTCTCATCGCTGTGGAGAGGCGGACATAGGGCGAGAAGCCTCTCCACGGTGTCTCTGTAGCCTCCGTATGTTATGCTTTCAGCCCTTTTGCGTGAAAGGAAGTCCCCGGAGTATCTGAAGGCCTTCCCGTCGGGAGTGTAGAGATCCATTCCGAGAGAGAGGAGAACGGCATGGGAAGCGCAGTAGTCCCACACATAGCAGGGTTCGTTTATTGATGCTGATATGTTCATGAAGACAGCCGGTGCCAGAATCTGGAGTATCTGACTGCCGAAGGAGCGGAACTTACCCTCGAAGCGTGTGAAATCGATTCTGTTCACGAGCGATGCCGAGAGCGTCAGCTGCCACAGCTTCGTGCGGTCGCTGGTGACAAGGAGAGGTTTGTTGTTGATGGTCGGCTTTTCCCCGGGGTTGAGACGGATGAGCATCCCCTTGGTAGTACCTCGGCCGAAGCGGGGAGCGTAGATGATGGAGCCTGCCGGTGTGAAGCTTCTGTCGAGAATCCCCAGCGCTATGCAGAATGACGGAAGACCCTGCGAGTACATGTCTGTTCCGTCGATGGGGTCGAGAACGAAGGTGTACGGCGCATCGGATTTCTCCTCGACTTCCTCCTCCTCCGTGATTATCCCGCACTCGGGAAAGAGCTTTCTTATCAGCGGAATCAGCGTGTGTGATATTCCAAGGTCCACTTCCGTTACCGGGGATGAGTCCGCCTTGTACTCGATGTGGAGCGACGACTGCTTCTCTGTGGCCCACGAACCCATCTCGACTATCTTTTTCTCCAGTAAATCCAGCTTAGCCCTGTCAAGGTCGATTGAGATATCCATATTTTTTTGTTATATTTTCCTTTAATGCAGCTAATTGAAAATGCAATATCGGAATATGTCAAGAGGAGCACGTGCTATGCGGCTTTCCTTGAAAATCCCGAGAGAAAGCTTGACTGTGATGAACTCTCCCTTTACCCCCTCACGAGATACATAAGGTGTATCGCTTCCAGAAGGGGGGGACGCACCATTGCGCTTGCAGCCACCGAGGACGAGGCAAGGGGCCTCTTTGACTCCCTCTCCGACGTAACTGATATTCCCGTCATATTCATACCGTCCGACGGGCGCACTCTCTACTCCGAGTTCCTGGAGAAGAGGGTGAACTATTCGCGTAAGAAGGCCGAGGAGAGGTTCCTCGACGCGAGGAAGGCCATTGTCATTCTCTCCCTGAGGTCATTCTGTTCCCCATTCCTTTCCGCAGAGTCGCTGAAGGCATTCTCGTTTACCCTGAAGTGCGGTGAGGACCTCGATGTCGATTCGTTCTCCTCCACCCTTGTCGCCTCCGGTTACTTCCGCTCGCAGAACGCATCGGAGGAGGGAACGTTCACACTGCGAGGTGAAGTCGTCGAGATATTCCCGTTCGCATCGGAGAAGCGCTACAGGGTATATCTCGAATGGGACAGAATCGAAAAGATACTCTCTCTCCCTCCCGTCGATGAGGGCAGAAGCGAAAGCATCCGCAAGGTTGATATCCCCCTGATGGCGGACGGTGGAATGAAGAACATGGTGACATCTCCCGTCACGGAGTTCCTGCGTCCTGACGATTACTTCATCATAACATCTTCGGAAAAGACAGATTCCTCGTACAAGGCACTCGAGAACGAGGCAAGGGACCGCTACAGGGAAGCCTACCGCGAGAAGGCCGATGCATTGACGAGTGAGAAATATCTCCTTTCCTGGCCGGACTTCCTTTCTTCCGTGAAGAAGGCAACGATAGTCCACGAGATAATGAAGAACAGCTACCACCACTTCGGCGTGGAGCCTTCGCACTCGTACTTCGGCAACGTCACGTTCTTCAAGGATGAGGCTGCGGCCATGCTCCGCGACGGCTGGAAGATCTACATTCTCGCGCCGACCGCCATCCAGAAGGCGAGGCTTGATTCCGTCTTCGGCTCCCTCGATGTCGACATATCCGTATCGAATATAGATACGGGCTTCATGCTTTCTTCTGTAAAGATCGCAGTCATTCTCGACCAGGAGATATTCGGACGCAGGAAGAAGAGGGTGAAGACTGTGGTGGAGACTCTCTCGTCTCCTCTCGATTCCTTCGTCTCACTCAAGCCCGGTGACTATGTCGTACATGTCAACTACGGAATCGGACAGTTCGAGAAGATAGACAGAGTCAAGAGCGGGGAAACGGAACGCGACTACATCAAGATCCGCTACAACGCAGGCGAAGCCCTGTATGTTCCGATAGAACAGGCGAACCTTGTCCAGAAATACATCGGTAATGACGGCAGGCCTCCCAAGCTTGACAGCATGGGAAGCAGGGAGTGGTCGAAGAAGAAGGAGAAGGCGCGCCAGAACGCCGAGGAGCTTGCCCAGGAACTGGTGCATCTCTATGCTATGCGTCAGCATACTCCCGGCTATCCTTTCGCTCCCGACACGGACTGGCAGATGACATTCGAGGCTGCCTTCCCGTTTACGGAGACCCCCGACCAGATAAAGTGCATAGACGAAATCAAGGCCGACATGGAGAGCTCGAGGTGCATGGACAGACTTGTCTGCGGTGATGTCGGATACGGCAAGACCGAGATAGCCTTCCGTGCGGCTTTCAAGGCCGTGATGAGCGGAAAGCAGGTAGCTTTCCTCGCTCCGACGGTAATCCTTGCGCAGCAGCACTACGAGAACTTTAAAAAGCGTGTAAGCGACTTCCCCGTAAAGAGCGGACTCTCGACACGGTTCGTTTCCCAGAAGGAGAACAGGGCAGTCCTGGAGGGAGTGAAGAACGGGACTGTCGACATTCTCTTCGGAACCCACAAGATACTTTCGAAGAACACGGTCTTCAAGGACCTGGGACTCCTCATCGTCGACGAGGAGCAGCGCTTCGGTGTCAAGGACAAGGAGAAGATAAAGACGCTCAAGAGCAACATCGACTCCCTCACGCTCAGCGCAACCCCGATTCCACGTACCCTCTACATGTCCCTCTTGAAGGTAAGGGACATGTCGCTTCTGACGACGGCTCCCAGGGAGAGACTCCCAATCGACACCTATATCGGGGAATATGACGTGAACATCGTGAAGGAATCGATAGAGAAGGAACTCGCCCGCGGCGGACAGGTATTCTACCTCCATAACAGGGTCGAGGACATAGAAGAGGTCGTTCTGGCACTCAAGAAGCTCATACCGGGGGCGATAATAGAGTCCGCAC
>CAZKIT010000087.1:0-7344 GCA_964552905.1 uncultured Spirochaetaceae bacterium | reverse complement strand
GAAACTTCATCATCGGCGACCATGTGAAGTACCACAATGCGGCGTACTTCACTGCCTTTGATGATAATTTCAAATATACATTCCTCGTATCTGCATTCCCGCATCCGCAGAACTACTACACGGAGGTTAAGGATTCCTCGGGAAACGTCACGGGAATGCAGTACTCCGTCAACGGAGTCGGCAGCGGCCAGTCCCATTACATGAACGGCATTGCTGCATTCATCGCACACCGCCTCGAGTGGAATATCCTGCCGTCACTCTCGTTCACTCTCACCGAGGGTGTCATGTACATGAGCAAGGACAACAGGATTGACCTTACCGTATTCGCTCCCGCGATGCTCTATCACAACAACTATACGAGGAGCAACACAAACTCGATTCTCGCCTTCGAGGCTGACTGGACCATCGTGAAGGGACTCAACGTCTACGGACAGGTCGTCGTTGACGAGTCCATACTTCCCGGAGAAAGCAACCCTGCAACCACGACAGAGCTTGCAGAGCCCAACGGGCTGGGATTCCTCGGCGGTGTGACCTACAAGACGGAGCTTGGAAAGGGAATCCTCACAGTCAACGCAGAAGGTGCATACACGGATCCTTATCTCTATCTCAGGGACGGAGACCAGCAGGCAGGGGAGAGCGGTCGGAGACAGACGAACGGCCGCTACGGCATAAACTACGTCATCGCCCTCAGGGAGATGAGCAACTGCGGCGGAACGGAAAACTACAACCTCGAGTTCATGGGATACAAATACGGCGGTGACGCAATCGTCGCATTCCTCTCCGGCGAGTATGAGGCAGATAAGTGGAATGCCGGTCTCAACCTTTTCTTCATGATCCACGGTACACATGACAGATATACGGCATGGACGAGGGTCAACGAGGAAATCGACGGAAAGAAGATGACGAATCAGACGACGCCGACGACAGAACACCAGAGCGCGAACAGCATGGATGCGGAGGCAGACAAGCGCGACAGCGCATCAACGACGTTTGTAACCTCTCTCTTCGGTTCCTACTCGTTCTTCTCGTTCCTCTCTGCTTCTGCAGAGGTCGACTTCATCTATCTGAAGAACCCCGGAAACCTCAGTACGAATCCAGGTCTTTTCGACGTACAGACGACAATAAGCATGAGTTACACCTGGAAATGAGTGTCAGAAGGAAACGTTACACATATTCTATGGTATTACGAGGAGAATTGTGTGTACGTTTCCTGTTTTTTGTCGCTGCTTGTCTTTACCTTATGGGAAATAATCGGATAATTATTCTCGATGAAAAAGAACAGATTACCAATTATTTTCCTGATTCTTCTCACTGTACTCTCGCCGCTGGGTGCAGTTACGATAGATGAAATCATAGAAGGGGCGAAGAATAACAGCCCGTCATACCAGAACGTCAGTCTTACTTATCAGAACGGGCTTCTGTCTGTCGAAGCTCTAGAGGAAAAAGATAAGGTCATAGTCAGTGTCGACGCAGATGTAAATCCGCTCGTGAATTCCGGAACGGATGCTGTCGGGATTTCTGTTTCTCCGGGGGTGTCGGTTACGCTTCCCAATAACGGAAATACGACCATCACGGGTGACGCCACGCTTTCCACTGAATACAAGACAGGCTCCACGACTGTAAGCGGTGATGTAGGTGTTTCACATACCTTTGATTTCTCCTCCTATGACTCAGACTACGCTGATGACATTGAGTACACGATAACGAAATACAATACGGAGAAGACGAAGTCCGAATCGGAACTCAGCTTTGAGAAGTCAGTGCTGAGTACAGTAAGCCAGATTCTTTCCCTTGAGAGTTCACTTCTGCAGAGCGAGTTCAATGTCGAGAAACAGCAGAAGGCCCTTGATAAAATCATTGCTCTCGGAACCTATTCCGAAACCTCCGCCACATATATCAATACCGAGAATGTGCTCACATCATACAAGGAGTCTCTTGAGGCTCTGCAGAAACAGTACGACAACCTTCTTGCATACTATACGACTCTTACGGGACTTGAATGGAACGGTGTCGAAGTCGGTGATGCACCTACACTCGAACTGAAGACCGTAAGTGACGGTAATACATCGGTCAAGATTCAGTCCCTCAGCTACGAGAGCAGCTACGAAAACTATAAGAGAGTACTTGCCGAGTCCAATAAGTCCAGTCTTTCGACAAGTCTGGGTGTCGGAGCCTCTTCGACCAAGAACTATACAGTTTCCGGTTCTGTGAAATATACAGGCAATAACTGGAATGTCAGCGTCACACCGGCCATTAACATCACCTCAACGGGAAAGACGACTCCCACTGTCACGATATCGGGTCACTGGAGCAATGAGACGACTTCGGGAGCCAGAGAAGTGAACAGTGCTCTCAACAGTGCGAAGATGGCCGAGAACAGCTATCTCGAAGCACTTTCAACGTACAATCAGAATGTTTCGTCGTATTCACTCCAGATTCTCGAATACAACAACAAGAAGGCTCAGAAGGAAGCCGAACTGGAGTATGAGAAGAAGCTTCTCGAGAACGAACAGACTCTCTATGACATCGGGCTCTCGACTTCAGATTCCCTGAAATCCGCCCAGATCAATTACTCGGTTGTACAGAACGAATGGAAAATGCTTGTTATCGAGGGACTATCACTTCAGTGTGACCTCGATATCTTCGCCCTCTAACATATAAGGAAAACACAGATGGACAACAAAGATGAACTCCTGAGCGAAAGCGAGAGACAGGAAAGAAAACTCAGAGCCGCACAGGCTGCCAGAAAGAGAAAGAAGAGAATCAAGAGCATCATAGGATGGCTCGTCGTCATATTCATCGTAGGACTTGTGCTTACATGGTTCCTGAAGATGAAGAAGGAGAGCGAGGCCCAGATAGAGGCATTGCAGAACGCATCCAGCAACGTCGAGTACACGGTCACGAAGAGCAACTACGTCAAGTCAATCGATATCTCCGGCAACGTCGAAGCCTATGACAAGCAGGAAGCCAACTTCCGTGCTTCCGGTGCTGTCACCGCCGTCAACGTCAAGGTCGGCGACAGTGTGAAGAAAGGACAGACGCTCGCCACCATCGATGATACGTCTGAACGCGCGGACCTGCAGGATATCGAGAACCAGATCACAGAAGCTGAAATCAGCGGTTCGACGAAACAGGTGGAACTCCTGAAGATGAGAAAGACGAACTATGAGCAGAACCTTGAGAACACGACACTCAGGGCAAACTTCGACGGTGTCGTATCGAAGGTAAGCATCAGCGAGAACAACTATGCATCTGCCGGTACCACAGTAATCACGGTTCTCGACCTCAGCAAGCTCAAGACTACAGTCGAAATCGATGAAATCGACATGCAGTACATCTCGCTGGGGCAGACTGCAACACTCACATTCGACTCCCTTCCGGGCGTCGAAGTCGAGGCTTACGTCTCCTACATCCCGATGGAAGGTAGATACACATCCAACGGCATCGGAGTCGTCGACGTCGAACTTACGATAGACAATCCCCCCGAGGGGCTCAGAACAGGGTTCACGTTCACAGGTTCGATTGATATCGCACAGGATGTCGAAATGCTTCTCATCCCGTCGACGGCCGCATCGACCGAGAGGGGCGGAAAGAGCTATGTCACCGTAAAGAACTCCGACGGAACGACAGAGAAGAGATACGTCTCGGTCACATACCTCGGAGAAGGCTACAGCCAGGTGCTTTCCGGCCTCAAGGAGGGCGAGACAATCGTCTATCAGCCGTCATCGAGTTCAGGTGACATGTTCTCATTGATGCTGGGAGGCTATTGATGGCTTCAAGCAGAGTCATAGAGCTTGTCAATGTCAGGCGCTACTATCTCGTCGGGGAGTATCTCGTGAAGGCACTCGATGATGTATCTCTGACAATCGACAGAGGATCGTTCACTGCAATCATGGGCCCCAGCGGAAGCGGGAAGAGTACGCTGATGAATCTCATCGGATGCCTTGACACCCCGACAAGCGGGTACATAACAATCGGAGGCGAGCTTACGAACGGCATGGACGAGAGCGAGCTTGCCTTCCTCCGTAATCAGAAGATAGGCTTTGTCTTCCAGCAGTTCAACCTTCTGGGTAAGCTTAATGCCCTCGAGAACGTCATGACACCGATGGTATACAGCATGGTTCCCCACAGGGAAAGAAGGGAGAGAGCTGAGGCGATGCTCGAGAAGGTCGGTCTCAAAGACAGGATGAAGCATCTTCCCTCCGAGCTCTCGGGCGGACAGAAGCAGCGTGTCGCAATCGCACGCGCCCTTGTCAATGACCCTGACATTCTTCTTGCCGACGAGCCCACAGGAGCTCTCGACAGCAGGACGGGACATGAGGTCATGGGACTATTCCAGGAGCTCAATGAAGAAGGAAGGACGATAGTCTTCGTCACGCATGACCGCAAGCTCGGCCTTCAGTGCCCCGAGCAGGTCTTCATCAAAGATGGAAGGATAGTGGAAAGAGATGTTACTGGAGAACTTTAAACTTGCCATAAAAAGCATGGTGACGAGCAAGATGAGAACATTTCTCTCCCTGCTCGGCATCGTGATAGGTGTCGGATCCGTTGTCGCCATCATGACACTCGGCGAGAGCGTCAAGGGGGCAATCAACGGAGAGATGAACATATCTGGAATGGACACTGTCACCGTTACCGCGTTCTCCACGACGAGCTCCGTATTCGACGAGGAACTCGGCTACAGGATAAAGGAAAATGTCGACGGTATAGAGGCCGTGTCTGTATCTGCGGAGTCCAATGCCACGATAAGGCATTCCCAGGAGACAGAGAGCGCGACGGTGTACGGTGTCTCGTCAAGCTATGCAGACATAGAGAAACTTGACCTGATGGACGGCACCTTCTTCTCCCTCGAGGACAACCTCCAGTCGAACCAGGTCGTCGTCCTCGGTTACGATATCGCCCAGGATCTCTTCCCGGGAGGGGATGCTCTCGGAAACTATGTCTCGATTTACCGTACACAGGCTAAGAGCTACCGTGTAATCGGGATACTATCCGATGATTCCGATTCGTCATATACGTCGACGAACAACAATGTCTACATACCGTTCAATACGTACAGCCAGAAGATAAGGAAGGTCACGAGTATCTCATCATATTATCTGAAGGTTTGTGATGATGCGACTGCGACCGACGTTGCAAAGGACGTGAAGAGCTATATGTCATCCGTAGCCTCATCTTCCGATTATACGGTGACTACAGCACAGGAACTTGTCGACATGGCGAACTCCGTCATGAGTTATCTCACGACGTTCCTCTCCGCCATCGCCGCGATATCTCTGATAGTAGGCGGTATCGGAATCATGAACATCATGCTCGTGACAGTCGTCGAGAGAACTAAGGAGATAGGTATCCGCAAGGCTCTCGGGGCAACGCCGAAGACAATAAGGCATCAGTTCCTCGTCGAGGCGACAGTGCTCTCCGTATGTGGCGGCATATTCGGAATCATATTCGGTCTTGTCGTCAGCTACATAGTTGCGTCCGCACTCAGCTACGGTCTCACGCTCTCGTGGCTCTCGATAGTCCTCTCCCTCGGCTTCTCGTGTGCCGTCGGAATCTTCTTCGGTTCGTACCCTGCAGCGAAGGCCGCTGCCCTCGATCCGATTCAGGCACTCTCGTACGAGTGATGCCTGCGTATAACAGACGGAAACTCCCTGCAGAAGGGAGTTTTTCCGTGAGGTGGTTATCTTTCCCGTGTATATTGATTATCATGAACCGGGTTAATAGAATCTAACTTTGTTTATGGAGGTGGAATTTAACGATGAAAAAAGTCATATTCCTTTCTGTTCTGCTTGTTCTCTGTATCTCTTTCTCTCTCACGGCTCATCCCGTAAGCGAGACCGCAGCAGTTGAAAACGGAAAGACAGAGGTGAGGGTTGCAGCCCTCAAGGGACCGACAGCTATGGGCCTTGTGAAGCTCATGGATGAAGCGGAGAGCATTCCCGACGAACTTGAAAACAGCTACTCGTTCGTAATAGAGAGCGCTCCCGATGCCGTTACCCCGCTTATCGCAAAGGGGGAGGTCGACATCGCATGCATTCCCGCAAACCTGGCTGCTGTTCTCTACAACAACACGGGAAAGATCCAGGTCGTTGCAGTCAACACTCTCGGAGTACTCTATCTCGTGGGTTCCTCGGACCTTGAAATCAACAGCATTGAAGACATAAAGGGAAGGACAATCTACGCTTCCGGTAAGGGTTCTACACCGCAGTATGCAGTGGAGACGATTCTCGCCGGATACGGTCTCACGGACGGAGTTGATGTTACCGTCGAATGGAAGAGCGAGCACGCGGAGTGCGTCGCAGCGCTCCTCTCGGACAGCGAGGCCCTTGCGGTACTTCCGCAGCCGTTCGTGACATCTGCGATGATGAGTAACTCATCCCTTGTCCTCATAGCAGATCTCAATGACCTCTGGAAAAATCTTTCCGGAACATCCCTTATAACCGGCGTCACCGTAGTCAGACGTGAGTTTGCCGAGAATTATCCCGAAGCAGTGAACTCGTTCCTTACTGAGTATGCCGCTTCTGCCGACTGGGTCAACAGCAACATAGAGGAGGCATCCGCTCTCATCGAAAAGGCCGGAATCATAAAGGCAAAGGTTGCACTCAATGCCCTCGACAAGTGCAATATCGTGGTATGGACAGGGGATAAGCTTCGCAGCAATCTTTCAGTCTACCTCGAAGCGCTGTATAATCAGAACCCGAAGAGTGTAGGCGGCTCTGTACCAGGTGAAGACTTCTACTATTAAGAGAGAGAAATATCATTATGTTCTGGCAGTCCTTCTGTGGATTGCCGTCTGGGCAGTCCTCTCCGCCGTCGTCGGGGAGGAGATTTTTCTGCCCTCACCCTTGAGCACATTGAAGTCTCTAGTGTCCCTTCTGCCGACTGCAGCATTCTGGAAGGCCGTTGCCTTCACGCTCTCGCGTGTCGTTCTGGGAATTCTCATCTCATTCATCCTGGCGTTTGTCCTGGGTGTGCTCTCGTCCTTCTCCAATCCTCTCGAGATATTCCTCTCCCCCCTTATAAAGGCGATGAGGAGCGTCCCCGTCGCCTCCATCATCATACTGACTCTTCTATGGGTGAAGAGCCGGAATCTCTCCGTTGTCATATCGTTCCTGATGGTTTTCCCGATAATCTATTCTTCCGTTCTTTCGGGAATGAAGGACACATCTCCGCTACTCCTGGAGATGGCATCGAACTATTCGGTCACGGTCCGGAAGAAGATAAGATACATCTACATCCCGTCTCTCTTCCCGTATGTCAGGACAGGGGTCAGGAACGCAGTGGGACTTGCGTGGAAGAGCGCCATCGCTGCTGAGGTTATCGGTCTTCCGTCCTCCTCGATAG
>CAZKIT010000086.1:0-7358 GCA_964552905.1 uncultured Spirochaetaceae bacterium | reverse complement strand
TGTCGCTCTCGTCACTGAGTAAAGAGGACCTCATGGAACTCCTGTCGATATCGAAGCAGGGATAAAGGCCCGTTACAGAATTTCGAGTCTCCTTCTGAGTTCTTCCTGTGGCAGTCTTCTTTCAGCATGAGACAGCAGACGTTCCAGACAGTACCGGTATTCATCCGAAGTGATGAGATGTCCAGTCAGTAGCCTGTCCAGAATTCCTATGGTTCCCAACACGGATACTTCTTCCGTTTCTGCCGCCCGTCGGAGAGCTCCATCACCTGTAAGAAGGGGGATGCCGCGCAGCTTTGCTATTGCAAGTGCAGTCCTGTCAAACTTCGACAGATGTCTGTACTTTTTGTAAAGACCGTCAGCATAGAAGAAATCTTCAGTCGTAAGTTCAACGCCATCAAGGCCGAGTTTTTCCAGTTCTGAAAGTAACGACGGAGGGGCAATTATCTCTGTTCTCATCGCACCTTTTACATGATGTATTTATACGGCAGTCTGAACGGCAACGACAGTCTGGAGATCACCGAAAAGTCCAGCCAGATGTTGGTGTCACTGCTGATTAAGAGCAAGTCACACCTCCATAACACCACAGAACCTGTTCATTTCAGGAACTGTCACTCCGAGAAGCTCCGCCCCTTTTGTAATGCTCACACCTTCCTCATTGACGGCACGGAATACAAGCTTACGCAGAAGATGCGGTTCTTCTGGAAAGCGAAGTCTTGCCGGTTCGTTTTTCTTCCATCCCGCTCTGTTTGCCTTTATGTAAAACTCTTTCTCGAGCGTTGAAGATATTATCCCCAACTGAGCAGCACGCTTCACAAGAAGATACATCGAGATTCCGTATTCTTCACATACAAGAGTCAGATCTTTGGTCAGGGATGTACGCCTCATTCCCAGTTCCCTCAAGAGGTCGCTCTTCGTAATCAGGGCCGCACATGCAATGCGTGTTGCCTCCTTCTCGTTCTCCGTCTTTTCCTCATCATTCCAGATGAACATGACATGGGCAATCTCATGCATCAGCGTTGTACGTTTTCTTTCCCCTGTCATGTTCCTGTTTATGACAATGTAGGGATAACCGTTGACTGTACCGTTCATTCCCGAGAAACCGCTTTCGTCCACATCGAGTTCGAAAATGAGAATTCCCCTGTTCTCGAAAGCACCGGCAAGATCATCGAGAGGTCCTTCTTCTGGAAAATCAAGACTTTTCCTGAGGAGAAGAGCATCCACTTCACAGTCTCCCGTCCTATTCAGAGAGTGACACGCAGGAGGAGTCGGAAGAGGATTGTCACAGAGGAATTCCACTGTATCGAAAAAACGCCCGAAATACTCCTCGACAGATTCGATGATGTACTCCTGCCTCGTCTTCAGAAGCTGTGTGCTCTTCCTGAATTCACGGTGGTCGAATACAAGGGATGTGTTTCGCGAAGAGAGAAAGTCGGACGTGTCGATACCGAGAGCCTCAGCCATCCTGTTGATTACAGAGATATCAGGGCGCCTCTTTCCGCTCTCGTAGTTGGAAACGGCCATTGCCGTGACTCCGCACTTTGCAGCAAGTTCTTTCATGCTCATATTTTTCTTAAGTCTGTAGTATTTCAGATTCTTCTCGAACATTTTTCACCTTCTACATGTTTATATTATTCTTTTTTTTCATTTTTATAAACAATTTTCGTTTAAATTTTGGAAAATTTTTCCGAATACAAACATTGCGGTTTTACCAGACACTACCTTTTTCGTTAGTTCACACCGAAGAAAACAGGCTACATATAAGTCACTTCTCATAGAAAGTCTGATGATAATTCAGTTATAAATTCTTACCTTGTCCTTCCACACCGTATCAAGGAAAGTTTCCTCGCTGGGAAGCTGACAGCGCTGAAAAAAGGAGTTGACTGTAATCAGATCTATTCTTTTACAAAGTGCTTCCTCAAGGTCATTGTACAGTGCTCCAAGGGAAAAAAGGCTTTTAAGTTTGGTTACTGTTGTGTCGACAAGAATGTCCACATCAATGTTTTCGCCCGCAGTTCCCTTTGCATAAGAACCGAAAAGATAAACGGCAGGAAGGCAGTACTTTTCTGCAATCGGCCTTACAATCTTCCGGATTTCGTCAATTATGTATATCAGAATCCGCCTCCCCGGAATAACACTTCCACATGCTTTTCATACATGTGGATGCTGCTATCCTAAAGAAGCTGATTCTGTTACAGGCCGTCACTGAATCTGCTCTTCCAGTCTCTGAATACCCCTTCGACATGTCCCTTCACGTAAAGGCCTACAGTTGCACCCGTGAATCTCTTACCCTTCCTGAGGCCCTCGCTCGATAGGTATGATGTATCCTCGAGTGTGAAAGACATGCCGCATGAGGAGAACGTGCGTCTGCTGCCGTCGGCAGAGACAGAGAGCGTCACTGACGAGGGCTTGTCGGGAAGAGGAGCGAATTCATCGGTGATGAAACTCTCATCCCTGAATGCCTTCAGCATGAGGCCGTACCTCTTGTCCTTCACCGTGACACCGAACTCTATAAACGAGTTCTCGTCGTAGTAGCATGTGAGGCCGAGGCTTTCACCTTCGGCTAGGGTTGGAATCTCAACTTCTGTCTCGGCAGAGAACGTGAACTCCTTCTGCCTCTCGACGAGGATGCTGTGGCAGTCCCTTTCGTTGAGGTCATATCCCTTTCCTGCTATGTGGAGATTGCCGTCCTTTTCGAAGATGGAGCCGTCAGAATAGCGGACCGACATCCACTCCCTCTCCTTCCAGTACGGGAACACTCTCCTTATATCGAAGGAAGTCGTGCTCTTCGTATCGTCAGGAGTTTTTCCGAAGGCACAGGGGCCGCGTCCCCTGTTCACGAGAGGCCAGCCGTCCGGAGTCCACTCCATCTCGTCCATGCAGCTCTCGCGTCCCGTGAATCCCCAGCCGTCGGGAGATTTTCTGAGGGTGAGGTAGACCATGTACCATCTGCCGTCCGGCGATGATACCGGGATACCGTGACCGCAGCACTGCAAGAGCGTCTCCCCGTCGTTCTGTCTCACGATGGGATTATAGGGACAGCGTTCATAGACGCCCATGATGGTTCTCGAACGTGCAACGGTGACTCTGTGGCCCTCTCCTGTTCCCCCTTCTGCAAGAAAGAGGTAGTACCAGCCGTCCTTCTTCAACAGGTGCGGTCCCTCGGGGTTCTTCTTGCATTCCCCGTACCAGAGCATCTTCGCCTCGCTTATCTTTCTTCTGCAGTCCGGGGAAAGCTCGAATATTCTCGCTCCCCTGTTGATGAGCATGTATTTCCTGCCGTCGTCATCGTGGAAGATCGAGGAGTCGATTCCGTCCTCATGAATCCAGCCAGGTTCGTCGTAAGGTCCCTCAGGACGAGTGGACGATGTCACCATCTGTACTCTCTTTTCCTTGTCTCCTTCGTTTCCTCTGAGTGTCGCTGTAATGTAGAATCTGCCGTCCGAGTATGAGATATCGGGAGCCCAGTAGCCGCGGCCGCCGTCCTTGTCAGCGATTCCTGACCATTCGGGATCCGTTATCGCATAGCCGATGATCTTCCAGTGGACAAGGTCCGTCGAATGGGATACGGGAATACAGGGGAACATGTGAAACGTGGAGTTCACCATGTAATAGTCATCACCAACTCTTATGCATGACGGATCGGGAAAGAAGCCCCTCTGAACGGGATTATGATAGCCATCCTCATACCTGAAGCCTGTTACTGACGCATAGTAATCGAGTACTTCACTTCTCCCCAGTCTCTTTGCTTCATCGTAGGGGGTGATGCCTTTTCTGTTGCTTCTGAGGGGATAGAAACCTCCCCTCTCGACAAGGTATCTTGCACACTCTGCATTTTCGCTTCGTGAGGCGTAGAAAAGAACATCGTTGCCGTCACTGTCGTGTTCGACGAAATTCGTTCCCGTTCTTTCCATTATCTCCATGAGCCTTGAGAGGTTACCCTTTTCACAGGCCTGGAATACATCTTCCATGCTTACAGGTGAAGTATCAGTCATACTTTGTTTTCTCCCGAATAATGTTCTATAAACCGATAGGCCATATCGCCGTGTATCTCGTGGCCGCCGGGAAAAGCATCGACGACGAAGTCTTCGCTTCTTCCCTGCCTTCTGTAAACCTCACGGACTACGGTCTCCGCTTTCCTCGTGCTCTCCGCCGGAAAAAGAGTGTCCTTCTCTCCCGATTCCCATAGCATGGGAGTCGGCGCTACTGACGAAAGTACGGTCGGAAGCGTGAAGCTTTCAAGCATCCCGGGAACATAGTTACAGAAGCAGTGACGCTCACTGAGAATGCTGTCCTCCCATTGTCCGGCATAGCCTGAAATGACAACGGATGAGAGCCTCTCGCTCTCGAGGGCAGCAAAGAACGTTGCCACTGTTCCTCCCCCGCTTATTCCCATGACGGATATCTTCAGCTCCGGATGCTGCTTTCTGATAATCTTCATCACAGTCTGAGCCTGCATGACACGTATTCCGAGGAGTGTCTTACCCGAGGCAGAGAGTACGGACGAAAGGCGTTCACAGCTCGAGGGACTGCCCTTTTCGATATCCGGAGAGAGCCGCAGCGAACCGAAGCCCAGAAGCTCCGGGTAATAGACGACGAATCCCTTTCGGGCAAGCTCGAGCGGGAAATCATGCATGTATGGGTCTGTGTACTCTCCGCCGAGAATGTTCCTTATTCCGTGGCCGTGTCCCGTGAAGGCAATGACCGCCCCCTTCGCCTTCTCTTGTCCAAGGACGAAGCACGGACACTCCATGCCGGAGAATGAATACCACTGGGTGGAAAGGGGAATACCTTCAAGAGGAGAGAGAAGCTCTTTTCCGAGCATCTTCCAACCCCGGTTCTCATCAATGACGAGAATCCGCTTCACTTCCTCTCTTATGTTCTTCTTAAAGGAATCGAAATCCTTTTCACCTTCAAGGCAGTCCTCTATTCTCAAGCGAGCTTCTGTCTTTCGTGTTATGCCGGTGAGAAAAGTGTCAACCTGATTGCCTTTCATTCTCTGCTCCGCTTCATATTGTAGCGCAACAGGGTGTGAAAAGTCTTTGACAGCAATGTGTCACTTTTCGCATGAAGTGACAAATTCCACAACATCCTCTGCCGTTATATTCCACTGTGTTTCCGCACTGATTGTGGCTTTTCCGTCCCCTTTCTGCTCGCCGTAAAGACCGAACTCCGAGTGATTGCCGCCGTCTATCACAAGTTCCTCCGAGCCTTGGGGAACAAGATCTCTTTGTGCATTCACCTTATCGCGGTTCAGGACTCCGTCTTCGCTTCCGTAAAGGGTGAGGACCTTGAGACCGCTTTCCTTAAGATCCTTTGTTGTGTAGGATGCAAGGAATATGATGCCGTCAAGCTTTTCCGGATTTGAGTGAGCATAGTATGCTGCCATGGCTCCGCCGAGAGAGTGCCCGGAGATGAACCAGTGAGTGTAGTCATATTCTCTGATGATGTCATCCGCCACATTTATACCGAAGAAGGCCAGATTGAACGGCATCCTCACGAGAAAGACGTCAACACCCTTTTCGGCTATCCTGTAGAGAAGCGGAATATATGATGTATATTCGACCTTGGCTCCCGGATAGAAGATCAGGGCATTCAGCGTTCCTTCCCCGTCGAGGAAAAGACCGGTATCTGTTTCGGAGATTGTCACTGTTCCGCTGAGCGAGAAGTATTCATCAACATCCCCGGATGCATGGTAATAGTCATTGACGTACAGGATGAAAAGTACGGCAAGAATCATGAGAAGAGACGCCGTAATGATTACGGCCCTGATTCCTTTTCTTTTCTTCATTGCTTTCTCTTCTTCAGATGAGGTCCATCTTGTCCCAGAGGATGTTGCCCTCTCCGTCGAGGTATTCCTCGTCGACGTGGACGGCTTCCACCTTTGCGATGAAAAGCTCATGAGAACCAGGCTTTAAAGTTTCGGTTACCGTGCATTCGATGCTGACCGGACAGTCAGTGAGAAGAGGAGCGTTGACGCTATCCGCGTTCTCCCACTTTATGTTCATCTTCTCGAACTTGTCCTCGTCACGGCCCGATACACTTCCGAGGTACTTGTACTCCTTCATGAATTTCTTCGAGGGAAGGTTGATTACAAAGCATCCCGTCTCCTTCACCATATGATGGGAGAACCTTGACGGTACTATTCCTATCATGACCATGACGGGATTGAAGCTGACGTTCGAGGTAAAGCCTACAACGAGGGCGTTGTTGCGTCCGTCGGCTCCCCGGCAGCTGACAATAGTATTGGGGTGCGGCATCGGCGCAAAAGGTATCTTCACTGATTTCTTCATTGTTTATTCCTCCGGACTCAGTTCAGAGACAGTGTCTGTCTCGAATCATATCCGTCCTTCTTGAATGATGAGAAGAGAACTTCCATCAGCGAGGGATGGATGCACAAAAGGTGCATCGGATGACCTTCATCGTAAAGCTTTCTAAGCGCAGAAAGCGGAATCTTCTTGTAAGCGGCATGAGAGACATATCTTTCACTGAACGGCTCGACTATCTCGGCCTTTCCGGTAACCTGTACGCTTCTGAGTCCTCCGAACGAGGGATTGTTGTCATAGACTGCAAGGGAGACACTGTCGTTCTTCTCGAGAGAGAGAAATTTGTGTCCGCCTTCCGTGAAAATCCAGAATTCGCCGTCATGGAAGCTGTATTCAAGCGGCGTACATCTCACATAGTCGCCGTACCCTGTGGCAAGTGCACATACACTGCTCGCTGAAAGGTATTCAAAAACTCTTCTCTCAAGTTCGTCCTCCGGCATCCTGACTCCGTCCTTCCTGTCCCAGAAGGAAGAAGCACTTCTGTATTCTTCTTCGGTCATTTAAGTTTTCTCCGACAAGCAGTGTATCACTAACGGGGAAGAATGCCATCATGGAATTTCAGAACAAGCTCCTTTTCCGTCTTTTCTGAAAAATCGAACGAGAAATAAAGAGCGTACTTCACTCTGAAACCGAAGGCGGAAAGGAGATGAAGTCAGTCCTCTTCTCCAGTTCATCAGGTCTCTCCATCTTATAATTTTCCCTTACCCCAAGCCGGAAAAGAATCAAAATCCCAGAAGTCTTTCCTGTCCTAATCTTCATGAATTCAAGAACTTATACATGATATGCATCAGTCCTGTTATTCATGGTCCGGACCTTACCAAATATCAGGAGCATGCTCATATCTGTTCTGTATTTTTATATATTATTCGTATTTAACATCCTACTTCGGAATCTTAATTTGAAGTTTTAATGACATAACATTGACTTTTCAGACTATATCCATTTTTCCCGGAAGTCCAGACAGCAAGCTGTACTCCGCTGTTCACCCGTCAGGGGAACAAGCTTTGGTTCTTCTGTTTCTCTGTCCAATGCAGT
>CAZKIT010000085.1:0-7388 GCA_964552905.1 uncultured Spirochaetaceae bacterium | reverse complement strand
GGAAATTGTAGGCCCAAAGTGGTTCGAATGAAAGTGTAAATTATTGTAATAAGGATTGATTATCAGTAATATTTCTTAACAGAAAGGTGAGTAACAATGGAAATAACGAAAGACATAAGATATATCGGTGTTGATGACCACGCTACGGTCCTCTTCGAGTCACAGTATCCTCTCGACAGGGGTGTCTCCTACAACTCATATCTCATCATGAGTGAAGGAAAGAGTCTCGTGATGGATACCGTGGAGGCTCAATTCGTCTCCGAATGGCTGCGTAGTATAGAGAAGGAAACGGATAGTGTCGATTACCTTGTCGTCCAGCACATGGAACCGGATCATTCCTCTGGCATTGCCTCCTTCATGGAGAAGTATCCTATGGCCAAGATAATCTCCTCCGAGAAGGCTTTCAGGATGATGAAGAACTTCTTCGGTACCGATTTCTCTGACCGCAGCATCGTCATGAAGGATGGCGATACCTTCACTCTCGGCAATCATACCCTCACGTTCGTCGCCGCTCCGATGGTTCACTGGCCTGAAGTCATGGTCACATACGACTCGTATGATAAGATCCTCTTCTCTGCAGACGGCTTCGGAAGCTTCATCGCCAACGACCTCAGGAAAAAGGACGAGGACTGGTCTGATGAGGCGAGACGCTACTATATCGGAATCGTCGGGAAGTACGGAACGATGGTGCAGAATCTCCTCAAAAAGGCCGCCGCACTCGATATTTCGATGATCTGTCCTCTCCACGGACCGGTACTGAAGGATAACCTCGGCTATTATGTCGGTCTCTATGACAAGTGGTCGTCGTATACTCCGGAGGATGACGGAATAACGGTATGCTACACATCAGTCTACGGCCACACGAAGGAGGCCGTGATGACTCTTGTCGGAATGCTGGAGAAGAAGGGGAGGAAAGTCGAAGTCTTCGACCTCTCCAGATGTGATGTTTACGCTGCCGTGGCATCTGCATTCCGCCACGCTAATCTCATTCTTGCAACGACGACATACGACGGTGACATCTTCCCTGCAATGAGGGGCTTCATCGAACGCCTGACCCACCGCTTCTACCAGAAGAGGAAGATAGGCTTCATTGAGAACGGCTCCTGGGGTCCTGTCGCGAACCGCATCATGAAGGGAATGTTCGAAAAATCGAAGGACATCACCTTCGCAGATACCTCCGTCACGATAATGAGTGCTCTCGATGAAAGGAGCCTGAGGGACCTCGAGAAGATTTCTGAGGAGTTCTGACGGGGAAGCGGATGGACGTCGCTTCTTGTGAGCATATCGCACCAGGGGCTTGTATGTATTCCCTCTCACTTCATCCTCGAGTCATTCTTCAGTAAGAAGGGTATTCTTCTTGCCCACCCTGTTGCCGATAGCCCTTTATAAACGGAGAATGCTCGAGAAAGCTCTTCGAAAGCTGAGACCATTAACATCCTGGTTTTCTCTGCCGAAGGTGCAACATGTACGGAGAAGCTTACGGAACCGTTGTCTATGAGCGTACATAAAGACAGAGAAAGTTCTTCATAAAAGAAGATGGCGCCGGTTGTTTTTCCGGCGCCAAGTCATTCACTTCTCGAGGTTTTCTCTGATGATTTCGAACATCGTCTTCCAGTTCGTACACATCTCGTTTTCGCTGAAGTAGATGGCCGTCTCCCTCTCGGCTGATGAGGAACTGTCAGAGCCGTGGATGCAGTTGAAGCTCATGAGAGGGGAGAAGTCTCCTCTGACGGTGCCGACTTCCGCAGCAGACGGGTTCGTCTTTCCCATGAGCTGTCTCATGCCGGAAATGGCGTCTTCACCTTCGACCACCATGGCGACAATCGGTGCGGATGTGATGAATTTCACAAGGCCGTCGTAGAAAGGTTTTCCCTGGTGCTCTGCGTAGTGTGCTGCAGCCTGCTCGGGTGTTACCTCAAGCATCTTGAGGGCTATGATCTTGTAACCCTTCTCTTCAATCCGTGTGATGATTTTTCCGATAAGGCCGCGCTGTACTGCATCCGGCTTTATTGCAATGAATGTTCTTTCAATCATTTTTTTCGATTAATCCTTTCTTTATCGATAAATATTTAACGCAGCGGAGATTATCCGCTCCACATTTATCTATATATATCACAGGAGGGGGACTTTTTTGAAGAGGGTGTGGTATGTTGCGAAATGTTGCAAAATTATTTGACTTTGGTCCTCAAGTGGGTAAGAATAGGAAGTACGGTAGCACCGTGGAACAAAAGAGGAGACATACGCATGGCAGATTTAATGCGACCTATTCCGTTTGCTGAGCTTCTTTCGAGAATCGCAGGCGAATACAAGAATCATGATTCTATTTTCAGTATCAACAGAGAACAGTTCTATTCTGACAATGGAAAGAACTCCGTTGACGTCTTCAATCAGAAGTGCTCGACTCCGATGGGACCAGCAGCAGGTCCGCACACACAGCTTTGTCAGAACATAATAGCATCCTACCTTGTAGGTGCACGCTTCATCGAGCTCAAGACAGTTCAGATCATGGACCATCTGGAAATCGCAAAGCCCTGTATCGACGCCCGTGACGAAGGATACAATGTCGAATGGTCGACAGAGTACACTCTCGAAAAGGCATACGATGAATATCTCAAGGCATGGATTGCCCTCCACATCATCGAAAGCCTCAAGAATGACAAGGTAGTCGACAAGCCTTCGTTCATCTTCAACATGTCCTGCGGCTATAATCTCGAAGGCATCAAAGAGGAGAAGATGCAGATCTTCATCGACAGCATGATTGATGCAGGAAAGAAGCCTCTCTTCAATGAATACATCAACGAGGCGAAGGCTGCAATCATCGACGGCCTTCTCGACGGCACGGGACTCGAGGACAGAAGCGACAAGGCTCTCAAGACACTTGACAGAATCAGCAGGAACATCTGTCCGAGCGTGACGGTATCCACGATGCACGGCTGTCCTCCGAAGGAAATCGAGGCAATCTGCTCGTATCTTCTCACCGAGAAGAAGCTCGACACATTCGTAAAGCTCAATCCGACACTCCTCGGCTACGACACGGTCAGGGAAGTCCTCGACAATCTCGGCTTCAACTATGTTGTCCTCAAGAGAGAGAGCTTCGAACATGATTTGCAGCTCTCTGATGCAAAGGCAATGCTCCACCGCCTCGTGGAACTCGCAAAGAAGGAAGGCCGGAAGTTCGGCGTCAAGCTCACGAACACGCTCGGCAACGTCAACCCGCAGGATGTTCTTCCCGGAGACGAGAGATACGGATCGGGAAGAATCCTCCTTCCTCTTTCGACACGTGTTGCACTCATCCTCAGCGAGGAGTTCAACGGTACACTCCCGATTTCATATTCCGGCGGTGTTTCGGCACTCTCCGTCAAGGATCTCTTCGAGACCGGTATTCACCCGATTACGCTTGCAACCGATATGCTTCATCCCGGCGGATACGCAAAGATGAAGCAGCTCTGTGAAATCTGCTCTCAGGCGAAGAATGCATGGAAGATGGACACAATCGATGTTGCAAAACTCAGGAAGTTCGTCGAAAAGGTTTCCGATCCGAAGGGAATCGCGGGCAAGGACTACAGGGGAACGAACCGCGCGAAGGTCGGTACTCCTCTCGAGCTGTTTGACTGCTATGTCGCTCCGTGTGTCGAGGCATGTCCCATCCATCAGCCGATTCCCGAGTATGTAGCTCTCGCAGGAGAGGGAAGAGTTGCAGAGGCGCTCTCACTCATCTATACATCAAACGCACTTCCGAACATCACGGGATGGATCTGCGATCATCAGTGCCAGAACCACTGTTCGAGAATGGATTATGAGGGACCCGTACAGATCAGGGAAGTCAAGAGACTCTGTGCTGAGAAGGGTTTTGATGAGTTCAAGAGTGACTTCTGGGACAAACCCGAAGAGCCGGCAGACGTCAAGGCTGCTGTAATCGGTGCAGGTCCTGCAGGCCTCAGCGCTGCATATTTCCTGGCTCTTGCAGGCTTTGACACATCCATCTTCGAAAAGGGCGCCACAGCCGGCGGTGTCGTGAAGAACGTAATTCCCGAATTCCGTATTCCTTCATCGGCAGTCGACAAGGACGTCGAGTTCATAAAGGAACACGGCGTGAAGTTCCACTTCAACACCGAGAAGACCATCGCCGGACTCAAGAAGGAAGGCTTCGAATATATCTTCGTATCTGTCGGTGCTACAGAAGCAAATGACCCGCACGTAAGCGGAAACGGCCCCAGGGAGAGCGCTGTCTCCTTCCTCACGAAGAGCAAGAGAGGCGAGAAGGTTGACCTCGGAAAGCACGTCATCGTAGTCGGCGGCGGCAATACTGCAATGGATGCGGCAAGAATGGCTGAAAGAACGGCAGGTGTCGAGAGTGTCACGGTTCTCTACAGAAGAAGCGAGAACGAGATGCCTTCCGACAGGGAAGAGTACGAAGCGGCACTCAGCGACGGCATAAAGTTCATGTTCCTCACCAATCCCGTTGATTTCACGGATGGCAGAGTGACTGCAGCGAAGATGGTTCTCGGCGAGAAGGATGCTTCCGGCAGGAGCAAGCCTGTCGACAGCGGCGAGAGAATCGAGCTCGAGTGCTCCTATCTGATCTCGGCTATCGGCGAGAAGCCCGACAAGGCAGTTCTGGAGGCAATCGGTACTTCCGATACAGACAACGTCTGGATCATCGGCGACACCAAGACAGGCCCGAGCACGGTCGTAAGATGCATCGCTTCCGCACAGAGCGCAGTCGACGAGGCAGTCGACAAGGTCTATGACGCAATTCTCAGCGAAGAAGATGAAGACAAGAAGGAATGCGAATGCGGCGGAGAATGCTGCTGCGGAGGCAAGACCGCTGAAGAGGAAGTCGTCGAGGAGGAAGTCGAAGAGGAAGAAGACGACGAGGATATGGATGAAATCAGACAGGAGGAAGACGAATTCTTCTCAGACATAAGGGCAAAGAAGGCCGAAATCACACTTCCTCTCAGAAAGGGAAGCGACAGCAAGGCATTCTTCGAGAGAGAAGCAAAGAGATGCATCGAATGCTCCTACTACTGCAACAAGTGTACTGAAGTCTGTCCGAACAGAGCCAATGTCATGATCGACCTCAGAGATACCGGACTCTTCGAGGATCCTTTCCAGGTGCTTCATCTCGATGCATACTGCAACGAATGCGGCAACTGTGCTTCCTTCTGTCCGCATGACGGAGGACCGTACCTCAAGAAGTTCACTCTCTTCAGCAGACCGGATGACTTCGAGAACAGCACGAACAGCGGCTTCTATGTCGAGAACGACGAAGTCACGATCCGTGTGGAGGGAAAGATTGTGAAGGGTTCAATCAACCGCGACGGCAACCTTGAAGCGGATGTTGACGAGAGGATAAAGGCTCTCATCGAGACGGTATTCGTATCTTATTCGTATCTTCTCGGACCGGTGGAGGAATAATACAGATGGCAGACATCATCATAAAGAACGTAAGAATAATGCAGACTCAGCCTCCTTTCGAGGTTGAGGAGGGCGTCGATGTCGTAATCGAAGGATCGAAGATCACGGCAGTCGGAAAGGGAAAGGCAGAAGGCCTCAAGGCAGACAAGATCATCGACGGAAGAGGCAAGACACTCATCCCCGGAAACGTCTGCGCTCATCATCACTACTATTCGGGACTCAGCAGGGGTATGCTTATCTCTGCAGGTCCCCAGACTGACTTCATCCAGGTTCTCAAGGAATGGTGGTGGAGACTCGACCGCGGCCTTCAGGAGGAGAGCACATATTACTCATCCCTCATCTGCTCGCTCGATGCAATAAGCTCGGGTACGACAAGCTGTGTCGACCATCATGCGTCCCCGAACTACATCAAGGGCTCCCTCTCCGCAATCGCGAAGGGTATGGAGGACATCGGTGTCAGAGGTTCTACATGCTATGAAGTTACAAACCGTAACGGCGGCATGAAGGAAATCGAGGACGGAGTGGAGGAGAATATCCGCTTCGCCGAGGAAGTCGACAGAAGAAGAAAGAACGGTGAAGAGGTTCTCTGCGAGGCCACAATCGGCGGTCACGCTCCTTTCACAATCCCCGATGAAGGCCTGAAGATGATGGCTGACGCCATGGACAGGACAGGACGCGGCATGCACCTGCATGTTGCAGAGGCAAGCTATGACAGCGTCTGGTCACATCACTTCTACAACAAGGATATTGCTGCGAGGCTCGATTCCTTCGGTCTTCTGAGACCCGAGACTCTCATCGTCCACGGCGTTCACCTTTCGGAGAAGGAAGTGGCGCTCATCAACGAGCGTAACTGCTTCTTTGCTGTCAACCCGCGCTCCAACATGAACAACCATATCGGCTACAACAACAAGCTTCCGATGATAAAGAATCTCTGCCTCGGCACAGACGGCTGCGGCGGCAACATGTTCGAGGAGATAAAGATCGGTTTCTTCAAGCATAAGGACGAAGGCGGTCCGTGGTGGCCAGCCGATTTCCTGACAGCTCTCAACAGGGGAAACAGACTTGTCGAATCACAGTTCGGCGGCAGGATAAAGCTCGGAAGAGTTGAAGAGGGATACACAGCAGACCTCGCGCTTCTCGACTACAACAATCCGACTCCGCTCTGCTCGGCAAACGCTCCGGGACACTTCGTCTGGGGTATGAGTTCGGGCCACGTCAACTCGACAATCGTCAACGGAAAGCTCCTTTTCGAGAATCATCACTTCGTCAGAAGCGATGCCGAAGCAATCTATAAGAGAGCTTCCGAAATCGCAGCAGAGCTCTGGAAGGTAGTCGACAAGATTCAGGCGTAAGCCGTAATAAGTAAAAAAGTGTATATTCATTGTCTAAACGACAATTCATACTTATACTGAAAAATGTCCTGGGGGGAAGAAATTCCCCCTGGATTTGAATGGATTGAATCCACTCATTATGCGAAAGAAAAGATAATGGTTAGGAGGATAAAGTGCAAGCTACAAAACTCGGTGACAAGATCCAGAGAATAGATGCAAAAGCCAAGGCACGAGGTGAGTCCGTCTACGTATGTGATATGGTTCTGCCTGACATGCAGTATGCCCTCATGGTCCGTTCCACCTGTCCCAGGGGTGATATAAAGAGCATAAAGACTCCGGTCATGCCGGAAGGCTACTACTTCATCACTGCAGACGACATCCCGCCCGAGGGAAAGAACGAACTGTGGATGATAGCGAAGGACTGGAGAGCATTCGCAAAGGATTATGTTCTCTACGTCGGTGAGACCATCGGTCTCGTAGTCGGACCCGACAGGGCTGTCCTGAAGGCAATAAAGGACAACATCGTCATCGAATACGAGAACGAGAAGACTCCTGCCGTTTCGATCGATGACGGCCTGAATTGCGTCGGAGGTCCGATGTTCCCCGAGAAGGGAAACAACATCTTCTGCTCGCTCTACT
>CAZKIT010000084.1:0-7392 GCA_964552905.1 uncultured Spirochaetaceae bacterium | reverse complement strand
ACAATCGGCGAAGAATATTCGGCTCCTCAGGGCAGAATCACGACAATCTGACAGAAGCAGTAAAAGGTATCTCTCTCCGGAGACGGGGAGAGATATTTTTTCCGCGAGTGCATATTTTCCGTGTATAAACGGACAAACGGCATTACAATTGTAAACAGGCGTCATAGACGCGTAAAAAAGGAGAATACAGATGAAAAAGACATTGGCAATCGTCATGATGGCACTCTGCTGTCTGATGGTATTTGCACAGGGCGCATCAGAAGCTTCAGCAGCAGCTGAAAACAGCAAGATCACGGCTATCCTTCTCACCGATGCTACAGGTATCGACGACAAGTCCTTCAACGCAGCGGCATGGAGAGGAATGCTCGACTTCTACGGCGACAACGGAGAAGGAAGAGGAACTCTCTACCAGAACGTCACCGCACAGAGCGAAGATGACTATCTCCCGAACCTCAAGAACGCAGCTGAGGGCGAATGGGATCTCATCATCACGACAGGATTCACATGGGCAGAAGCTACACAGGAAGCAGCAGCAATGTATCCGGATCAGAAGTTCATCATCGTCGACGTTGACTATCTCAACCAGACAGACAACCTCATCCAGTACATCTACGAAGAGGAGCAGGGCTCATATCTCGTCGGCGTTGCAGCAGCAACACAGGCTAAGGAAGACGGCATCGAGAATCCGAAGTTCGGTTTCGTCGGCGGCGTTGCAGGTGCAACAATTACAAAGTTCGAGATCGGTTACATCGAAGGTATCAAGAGTGTATTCCCGAATGCTGAAATCGTAGACTTCTACGTAAACAGCTGGGGTGACACTGCAGGTGCAAAGACAGCAGCCAAGAGCATGTACGACAGCGGCGTCTACTGCATCTTCGCAGCAGCAGGCGGATCGGGCCTCGGCGTCATCAACCAGGCTAAGGAAGAGAGACTTGCAGGAAAGAACGTCTGGGCTATCGGTGTCGACTCCGACCAGTATGAAGACGGTCTCTATGCAGACGGCAAGTCAGCTGTTCTCACATCCATGCTCAAGATGGTCGAGAACTCCACACTCGATGCTCTGGAGAAGGTCCAGAACGGAACATGGCAGGGTGGTGTCGTAACTCAGAACATGGCAAATAACGGTGTCGGATATTCAACAGCCAACGCTGAACTCAAGGCTTCTGCAAAGGCAGCAGCTGACGCGGCAAAGGCAGACATCCTCTCCGGCAAGATCGTTGTCAACAAGACATACGCAGCAAGCAAGGCAGCAGGTCTCGCTCCGGCAGGACTCGCAGCCATCGACGACTGATTGTTTTCAGTTTCAATCCATCGGCACGCCATTCCGGCGTGCCTTTGGAGTATATAGACATAAGGTGATTCAATTGAGCGAATACGCAATACAGATGCTTGGCATCACCAAAACCTTTCCGGGCATAATCGCGAATGACAACGTGACCCTGGAAGTGAAAGAGGGCGAAGTCCACGCCATTCTCGGTGAGAACGGGGCAGGCAAGAGCACCCTCATGTCCGTTCTCTTCGGAGCCTACCCGGCAGATGCAGGAAAGATTCTCATCCACGGAAAGGAAGTGAAGATCACGGACCCGAACGTAGCAACACGGCTGGGAATCGGAATGGTGCATCAGCATTTCAAGCTAGTGCACAACTACACGGTCACGGAGAACATAGTACTCGGGAAGGAGCCCACCTCACACGGCATTCTTTCTCTCAGGAATGCAGAGAAGAAAGTGAAGGAACTCAGCGACCGCTATGGTCTTCAGGTGGACCCCAGGGCTAAGATCGACGACATAACAGTCGGTCAGCAGCAGAGAGTCGAAATACTGAAGACCCTCTACGCCGACAGCGACATCATCATCCTTGATGAGCCGACTGCCGTATTGACACCACAGGAAATAGATGAGCTCATGGACATCATCCGCCTTCTCAAGAAGGAGGGTAAGACCATAGTACTCATTACACATAAACTCAGGGAGATAAAGGCTGTTGCCGACCGCTGCACGGTTCTCAGAAGGGGCAGGTACATAGGAACCATCGACATCAGCGAGAATACGAGCGAACAGGAACTTGCCACGATGATGGTCGGTCACGCCGTCAAGTTTGATATCGACAAGGCTCCCTGCCACCCGGGAGACATCGTTCTTTCAATACAGCACCTCACAGTCAGGGACTCCATCGGTGTCGAGAAGGTCAAGGACCTCTCCCTCGATGTCAGGAAAGGCGAAATCGTGGGTATTGCAGGCGTAGACGGCAACGGTCAGACGGAACTGCTGTACGCGCTTTCCGGATTGAGCAAGGCTGAAAGCGGAAATATCCTCCTCAACGGAGAGGACATAACAAATCTCTCGATAAGGGAGAGAATCGAAAGGGGCATGGGACATATCCCCGAGGACAGACACAAGCACGGACTGGTGGGCGCATTCACTGTTGCCGAGAATACTGTTCTCAAGGACTTCTACAAGCCGAAGTACACCAGAAAGTTCAATATCCTTGACTATAAGAAGATCAATGAGAACTCCGATGCGCTCATCTCCGAGTTCGACATCCGTTCGGGTCAGGGAAGCAGCACACCCTGCGGGTCCCTCTCGGGCGGTAACCAGCAGAAGGTGATCGTTGCGAGGGAGATCTCCCTCTCTCCGGACCTTCTTCTCGTAGCCCAGCCCACCCGTGGTCTCGATGTCGGAGCCATCGAATACATCCGTAAGCGTATTGTCCAGGAGAGAGACAAGGGCAGGGCCATCCTTCTTGTTTCGTTCGAACTTGATGAAATCATGAACCTCTGCGACAGAATCGCGGCAATCTCGAAGGGACAGATAGTCGGTATCTTCCGCGAAGGCGAGAAGACCAGTGCTGAAATCGGACTCATGATGGCCGGTGTAAAGGCAAAGGAGGCTGTCAATGGCTGATAAAAAGAAAAAGGTCAGTTTCATAGACTGGTTTCTCGATTCGAGAGGAGCGTCGTCGGTTGCAGTCGTAATACTTGGCTTCCTTGCCGGTGTCATACTCCTCTTATGCATCGGAAAGAACCCGAAGGGACTCTTCGACGCCGTATTCCAGTCAATCATCGGAAAGGCAAGCAAGAAGGGCGGATGGAATTTCCGCAGCATCGGCGAGACTCTCGCCTTCTCCATCCCCTACGTTCTCTGCGGTCTCTCGATGGCATTTGCAAACAGAGTCGGACTCTTCAACATAGGTGCTGAAGGCCAGTACGCAATCGGCGCACTCGCTGCACATATCTGCGGTGTATGTCTCCCTTCATTCCCGGGACTGAGTGTGGTGTGTCTTGGTGCCGCACTCATCGCGGGTGCACTCTGGGGTGGAGTGGTAGGACTGCTGAAAGCGAAGTACAGGGTCAGCGAAGTCGTTGCGACTATCATGCTCAACTACGTCGCACTCTACCTCTATCCTCTTATCTGTCTCTACCTTCTTCCTGAAGGAACGGTCAACAAGACAAACAGAACTGCAGACCTCAAACCCACGGCACTTCTTCATGACGGCCTCATATCGGGATCAAGCCTCAATACGGGTATCTTCGTGATGCTGCTGATGGTAATCATCTACTGGTTCGTAATGGAGAAGACGGCATTCGGTTACGGATTAAGGGCTACAGGCTTCAACAAGGATGCCGCAAGGTGCTCGGGTATAAACGATACGAGGAACACAACGCTTGCGATGGCAATCTCGGGAGCATTCGCGGGTCTTGCGGGAGCAATCGTGCTCCTGGGTTCCATCCGCTACTCCAAGATTCTCCAGAGCCAGGACAACTACGGCTTCATGGGAATCGCAGTCGCCCTCGTCGGCAACAGCTCGGCACTCGGATGTCTTCTTGCAGGCTATCTCTTCGGTGTTCTCAAGCAGGCGTACTCGCTCATGCAGGGAACAGGCATTCCGAAGGAAGTCGTCTCGATCATCCAGGGTCTCATCGTCATATTCATCTCGTTCAGAAGCGGTCTTTCCCTCATAAAGGACAAGAGAGCGAAGATCAGAGTCAGAAAGGAGAAGGTAGAATGATCAGTACACTTTCAACAATAATGATGCTTGTCGCTCCGATCCTGATCATAGCAACAGGCGGCATGATCTGTGAACGAAGCGGTGTCACCAACGTGGGGCTGGACGGCCTCATGAGTATCGGTGCCTGCACTGCTGCAATCGTACATCAGCTTCTCGAGAAGGCCGGAATGGCGAACGGACTCTCTGTCGTGATTGCACTTCTTGCAGCCTCAGTCATATCACTTCTGTTCTCGGCTCTTCATGCAATCGCATCAATCGACCTCAAGTCCGACCAGACGATAAGCGGTACGGGCATCAACCTCCTCGCAACCGGTGTCACGGTATTCGCATGTCAGAGACTCTACGGAACTGACCGCTCCGAAGCTTTCAAGATCGGTATGATCAGAGACAGTATCGGATTCTATCCGACACTCTACATCGCAATAGTCGTGATGGTTCTTGCATGGTTCGTTCTCTACAAGACTCCGTTCGGAATGCACCTCAGAGCATGCGGAGAGCATCCAGCGGCAGCTGACAGCGTCGGCATAAACGTTAGACGCACAAGATACATCGGCGTTCTTTCCTCTGGTTTCCTCGGAGGTCTCGCGGGAGGCTGCGCGGTTCTGACGCAGACGATACAGTATACATCGACGTTCACGAACGGACGCGGCTTCATCGCCCTTGCGGCAGTTGCCTTCGGACGCTGGACTCCGATCGGAGTCACCGGCGCGAGTGTGCTCTTCGGCGCATCCCTCGCTCTCAGTACGATATCTGCAATGGTACCGGCACTGAAGGTAATACCCAGTCAGGTATTCAATATCATCCCGTACCTTGTGACACTCATTGCACTCGTCATCTTCTCGGGTCGTGACTATGCGCCCTCTTCATGCGGTATCCCGTACGAGAAGGGAAGTTCGTGATAAAGGAAAGAAAGAATGACACCACATAACCGTGCCGGAAAAGGTGATTTTGCGAAAACGGTATTAATGCCGGGCGACCCCATGAGGGCCAGGTTCTGCGCAGAGAACTACTTTGACGAGCCCCGGCTCATCACTGACGTCAGGAACGTTCTGGGGTACTCCGGCTTTTACCGGGGAATGCCCATAAGCGTAATGAGTTCGGGAATGGGAGGCCCCAGTGCGGGAATCTACTCCTATGAGCTCTTCACCCACTATGATGTCGACAACATCATCAGGATAGGGACATCGGCAGGCTTGCAGGAGAACATCCAGGTCGGAGACCTTGTCTTCGCCCTCACGTGCTCCACGGACGGTGCCTGGGCTAAGCAGTATAACCTCAAAGGCACGCTTGCCCCGTGCGTCGACTTCGGTCTTCTCGAGAATGCTCTGGAAGCT
Source organism: uncultured Spirochaetaceae bacterium (assembly GCA_964552905.1). Lineage (GTDB taxonomy): Bacteria > Spirochaetota > Spirochaetia > Sphaerochaetales > Sphaerochaetaceae > Ornithospirochaeta. The sequence continues at coordinate 2,050 of CAZKIT010000084.1, read as the reverse complement.
GTCAGGGAGAAGGGCTTCCCGTTCCATGCTGGAATGATATTCTCCTCGGACTACTTCTCATCCTACAATGCTCTCGGTGAGAACGAGTGGAAGTCGTTCGCAGCCATGGGAGCCCTGGCTCAAGACATGGAGACGATGGCTCTCTACTGCAATGCAATGTACACGCATAAGAAGGCACTCTCAATCCTCACGATGACGGACAACGTCGTTACCGGTAAGAGCTTCAGAGATGAGGATAGAATGGAAGGCAACAGACGCATGATAGAAGTTGCGCTCGAAACGGCATATAAGGTCTGTAACGATGGAAAATAACAGCGTACTCGAAGCCGCGAAGCGTCGCTTTGCATGCAAGCACTACCTTGACCGCCGCATTGAAAGGAAGGACCTCATGGACATCCTCGAGAGCGGGCGCCTTGCTCCCACATCCTTCGGCATGGAAATGTTTGACATACATGTCGTGAGAAGCGGCGACATAATCGACGCATGCTGTTATCAGGAAAGCATGAAGACAGCTCCCATCACTCTTGTGATTACAGTGAAAAAGGCAAAGTACTACGACCCGGACGGTGATTTCATCCGTTCCCGCGGTTCCCGGTTCCCCGGAACGATAGAGGAGTACGTGGACGACTTCAGAGGCTACTACGAGATGATGAAGAGAGAGGGGAAGCTTGACATGTGGGCGAAGGCCCAGGGCTACCTTCCTCTCTCCTTCATGATGCTTACGGCAGCGGAGAAGGGAATCGAGAGCTGTGCAATCGAAGGTTTCGACAACGACCGTCTCATCGATAAGCTCGCTCTCGACGGAAATGAAGACCAGGTCTCATGCTGTCTAGCCCTCGGGTATCCGGATGAGACGAGAGAGAGAATCAGACGGCCTCTTGAAGAGATGGTCGTCTTTCATGGAGAAATATAGTATGGCAAGAAGAATAATCCTCGATGTTGATACCGGCCACGATGATGCGATAGCAATCGCACTTGCAGCCGGTCTCAGGGACGAGATAGAGATTGACGCACTCATCGCATGTGCCGGTAACCAGGTAAGGGAGAAGACACTCGAGAACACGCTCAATATGGCAGAGGCCCTAGGTCTTGAGTGTCCCGTATTCGCGGGAGCAAACGGACCCATTCTGAGAGATCAGGTCACTGCAGGAAATGTTCATGGCCGAAACGGTTTCGAAGGGCCGGTATTCCCTCCGCGGAAGAGACAGCAGTCGAAGGGCAACGGAATCATGTGGGCAGTCGAACACGTGATCAGCAATCCCGGAGAGATCACATACGTTTCCGTCGGTCCCTGGACTGACCTTGCCTTATGTATAAAGGCGGACGAGCGCTTTGCTCCGTCACTGAAGGAAATCGTTCTCATGGGCGGTGCCGTGGATCACCCCGGTAACAGAACACCCAGTGCGGAGTTTAATGTGTTCGCCGACCCCGAAGCTGCCGCAATCGTCATGAAGTGCGGTGCCCCGATCACTCTCTTTCCGCTTGACGTAACACTTCAGGTGTGCCTCAATCAGGGAGTGCTCGACAGGGTGAAGGCTTCCCCCGACAGGGTCTATAAGGATATTTTCCTTCGTAGCATGGAATTCTACACGAAGGCTGTATGCAAGGTCCCCGGAGAAATGCCGGCAATGCACGACCCCTGCTGCATCGCATACCTTGCAGATCCTTCGATCTTCACCTTTTCCTATCGTCCGATAACGGTTGAAACAAAAGGTGAATCAACTTATGGTAAGACAACAGGCGGTCTTGAAGACAGAAACCAGAATACGAAATTCGGCATTACGGCTGACAGCGGAAAGTTCTGGGCTCTTTTCTTCAGGGCATTCGAAAACCTCAGATAAAGTGGAGAAAAACATGACAAGGACAATGGAAAATCTTGCAGAAAGTGCAGCATACATTCATTCCAGACTCGACGGAAGAAACGTCGAACTTGCAATAGTACTGGGATCGGGACTGGGTGACCTCGGAGAAGAGGTGAAGAACCCGGTAATAATTGACTATAAGGATATCCCGCACTTCCCGGTATCTACAGTGCAGGGACACAAGGGCA
>CAZKIT010000083.1:0-7399 GCA_964552905.1 uncultured Spirochaetaceae bacterium | reverse complement strand
CAGTAGAGGGAGGCCTCGGCTATCTCCTTCTTGAGCTCGTATGCTCTCGTCTGACTCTTGAGCATGCTGATTGTAGCGCTGTCGCTTCTTGTCACGAGTGAGATGACATCGTCGTGTTCGAGAGCAGCTATTGCGTTGATTTCATCCTCGTTGACCGTGTACTCGATGTTGCTGCCATCCAGGTCGTCGGTTGCAGTGATGGTCTGGAGACTCTTGAGGTTATCGGAATACTGTTTCTTGAGTTCCTGTTCCTTGACATCGATTTCAAGTGCTGAAATCTTCGCTTTTGTCACGTCTTCCTTGAGAAGCATTCCATTATCGTAGGCATCCTGACTCACCTTTACGAGCTCGTCGGCCTTCTCCTTCGTCTCGGCTATGAGCTGAAAGAGCTCGTCCATGTAGCACTTTGCCGTGAGCCTTGTCTTGAGTTCGACGCTGAGTTTGTCAGCGCTGTCCTCGAGTGAGAGTGCACGGATGGAAGCTATCTCGGAGTAGAGCTCGACTGACTTCGGAATCTTTCCCCAGGTGAAGATGGGCTGGGTTATCGTGAGACCTGCATTGTAGTAGAGACTGTCCATTCCCTTGTAGAGGGTGACGTACTCACCGGATGCGGAGCCCGGTATCGTGACACCGAGCTGCGAGGAGAGTTCGTCGACCCCGATGGTTGTTTTTCCGATAGGAGGATTCGCCATGTATGTTCCGCTGAGGAGGAGGGAAATCTGCGGCTGGTAGTTGGCCTTGGCGTCCTTGACGTCGAGGAGGCTCTGATTGTAGGTTTCCGTCGCCTTCCTCAGTTCCGCGTTTCCGCTTCTCATGCTTTCCTTGAGTGACTCGAAAGTATACGATTCACTCTCCTCCTCATCAGCGAGAAGGGGAGTGAGGAGCATGAGAAGGGAAAGAACTATGAGTAATAATCTTTTCATTCCCTGCTGTCCTTACTTGTAGAGCATTACAGTAAAGTCTGTTGTCATGCTGTTGTAATTGAGTTCATTCGATTTCGGGTCAGACAGATCAACGCTGCCGCTTGCTTTGTATCTGACTGTGAGCTTTGCTGCTGTTCCCTTGTAGTCGACCTTGTCTCCGGAGAAACCACTGTCATCATCTGCATATGTAAGAGGCACCTTGATTCCGCTTCCGAGTCCTGCGAAATGACCGTAGTCGCTGATGATTGTGCTTGTGGAAGCAGTGTCTACACGGCCGGTACGTACTGTGTTGCTGTTGACTGCCTCCGTATCGTCTTCGAGATAGAGATAGAGCGTGTCGTTGACATCACATGTGTATCCGTATCCTGTAGCCTTTATCTTCTTGCCCGTGGATGCTGTGATATCTTCGTTGCCTTCCGTGATGAGATATCCCGAGATTCCCGATGAAGGAAGTGTCAGATAGTTCTTTCTGAAGTAGACCTTCTGTGTGACGCTGTCGAGACTTGATTTGTCGCTGTCGAGGAGCGAGACATTTATTTCTTCAGTTCTCTTCTTTGCATTGTCCTTATCTGTCGTCCATGTCCACTTCGGGTCGTCCGAGTCGTCATCCTTGAATGCCGAGAGTGTAAGAGTCGGATCTGTGACAGTCTTCTTGTACTTGACGCTTATGATGTATGAGGATGTTCCCGATGTTGTCGTCACGGTACTGGACTTATCCTCTTCACCGTTGTTGTATGCCCACTTGAAAGTGACAGGATCGGTGACCGAAGCGGAGGCGTTTGTCGAGCTGCCGTCAATGAGACTGACTGTGACAGATACTGTCTGCCACTTGCTCGTAAGGTAGACGCTGGTATTCTTGTACTCCTTGTCGGAGCTGTCGTATGTGCAGTCGATGGACGAGAGCGTCGAGTCCGTCATGCTCCAGTCGGAACCTGTCTGGATGTCATAGATCGTGACTTTCGGGGCATCGTAATACCTGGTGTTTCCTTCACTATCCGTATAGGGATCCTTGTAATCCGAGCGGTATTTGACTGTAATCGTAGCCTGGCCGTTTGTAAAGGAGTCAATTGTTGCACCGACGTTCTGATTCGTTCCATCATAGCCGTCTGCATACTTGTATCTGAATGAGATACCCGTTGTTGATGAGACAGTGGAATCTGTTCCGGCCGATGTCGTGCTGTTGTCGTCGCTGTCCTTGAGCTTTATGACAAGTGTCTTCGTAACTGTAGCCTTGTCCATGTAGACGATGCCGAAGTTGTTAGACTTGTCGCTCTGGATTGTCCTTCCGTCAACCTTCACGAGGCCGTAGTCCTTATGGAAGGCGAGAAGGTATATTGTCCTGCTGTCGGCATCCTTGCCGTAAGCGGGCCTGGACGTCAGCCATCTCAGGTTTGCGATGGAGAAGGAGCCGTCTGCAGCGGTTTTTGCAGATGGAACAGTATTGTCCACAAAGACGCTTTCTCCGTCCCATGAGTTGTACTTGCTGTTCCATTCCTCTTCATTGTCGTAGGCGTAGACCATGACGTCGGCGATTGCGCCCGAAGAAGAGGATGATGTTTCGCGGACACTTCTGTCCTTGACAGTTCCGCTGATGGCGGAATCGAATACAGCCGAGCAGGCTGTGAGAGTGAGCATCAGGCACAGTGCCAGAGATGTGATTTTAACAAGTTTCTTCATTTTCTTTATTCTCCTCGGCGGTAGATTCCGTCTTTCTGTTTTTCTTCTTATAGACTCTCCTGAGCTTCCACTTCTCCAGCAGGTAGTAGTAGAGAGGCATCATGTAGAGCGTGAGTATCGTGGAGGTTGCAAGGCCTCCCATGATTACCTGTCCCAGCGGCGCGTAGATTTCCGCGCCTTCGCCCTTGGCGACTGCCATAGGGATGACGCCCAGCACCGTCGTCAGCGTCGTCATGAGTATTGCCCTCAGTCTTGATGCCGTTCCTTCGGCAGTTTCCTTCTCAAGGATATCTTCCTCCTCTTCGAATGAGAGGAGCCCGAGCGTCTCTGTGTATTCATCGAACGCTATTCCCTTTGCCCTCAGGGCTGCCTCTCTGTCGTTACGGCGTGCAAGGTTCGCATAGTCGGCTATGACGATGCCGTTGTTGACGAGCATGCCGACGAGCGAGACAATGCCGAGGATGGAGACGATGCTCATCGACGAATTGAATATCGTCAGGGCAAGCACCGCTCCGATGATGCAGAACGGGAACAAAAGGAGGATCAGGAACGGCTGGTCGAAGCGTTCGAAGACTGCGACCATTACGAGGTAGACGAGGAAGATTGCAATCAGGAGTGCTTCAAGAAGCGGCAGCATTGCGCTCTCCACGAGGTCTCCCAGTCCGCTTGTCTTCGTACTTACGCTGTCGTCAAGAGGATTCTCCTTGAGATAGGCATTGATCTTTTCCGTTACGCTGTCCGTACTCTCTGTCGTGAGTGTTGCGGAAATCGTGAGCGAGTTCGCCCTGTCATTGTGGTTGATCTGACTCAGGCCTTCGTCAAGAGAAAGCGTCGTGACCTCTCCCAGAGTTATCTCGGCTCCTGCAAGGGACGTTATCTTTATGTCGTTGAGTCTCTCTTCCGTGAGTGCTTCGTCCTGGATGTCCGACGAGAGGTGGATGTCGTATCTGGAGTCTGTATCTGTATCGTTATACTTTCCGATATCTGTTCCGTAGAAGAGGATTGCCGCCGTGAGTCCTGCCTCCTGGGCGGGTACTCCGAGAGATGTCAGGTAGTCGTACGTGCCGTTGATGACGGCCGTCTTGGCGTCGTTAGAGGCGCTCATCGATACTGTCATTACCTCCGGGTATGTCAGGAGCTGTTCCTTTATTCTCTCGGCTTCGCTGTAGAGCACGTCACTGTCCTCCCCGATGAGCGTGAGGCCGTAGCCTCCGCCGTTCGAGACGAGGTTGATGAGGCGGTCGAAGCCTCCGTTCGTGACAGATATCGTCGCGTCCGGTACGCTTGACGAGAGCTTCTCCTGGATTTCCTGCATGATGGTATGAATGTCCCTGTCACGGTCTGCGACCGGAACGAGGACCGCGTGTATTGCACCCTCGCTCTTTTTCGACTGTGCAAGAGCGGACATGCTCGAACCGGAGTAGACAACGTCGGTCTTGAGCTCCGGCGTCATGTCGATGATGATGCTCTCGATTCTGTCCATCGCCTCCTTTGTCTCGTCAAGAGAGTATGTGTCGGGGAATGTGACGGCGACGTAGAAGTCTCCGTTGTCCGTCGACGGTATGAACGAGAACTGCATGTTCGGAAGGACGTAGATGCTGAGTGCGAGGACCAGAAGTCCCGCAAGCAGCATGAACGGTGCGTGACGCTCTGTGAAGTAGAGGGAGCGTGCATAATGCGTCTCGACCTTTCTCAGGGCTCTTACGACGAAGTTCTCCCTCTTCGGCTTACGGGCTGAATCGTCCTCCTTCAGAAGCTTCTTCATGAAGAAGGGAATGTAGATGATAGCAACCACGAGGGAGGCTGCGAGGGAGAGCATGAATGTTATCGAGACATCCTTGAGAATCTGACCCACAAGTCCGCTCATCATTGCGATAGGCAGGAAGACGACGATTGTCGTGAGTCCCGAGCCCATGACGGATCCCGTGACGTCGTCCGTCCCCTTGAATATTGATTCATTGACGGAGTAGAGTGCCCTGCCGTCCGCATCGGTTGCCTGGTAGAAGCGGTATACCTGGTCAAGTACAAGGATAGCCGCACCTACGATGTTTCCAAGCGCTACTACAATACCGGAAAGGGAGAGGAGGTTTACCGTGATTCCCATCAGCTTCATGCCTATGAAGGTGAAGAAGATCGAGAGAGGAATCGAGAGGCCGATGATGATCGTGGCCTTCCAGTCCGAGAGGAAGATGTAGATGACGAGGACTGCGATGATGACACCCATGACACCCGACTCGATGACGGTCGAGAGGGATGAGTTGACGAGCGTCGAGTCATCGCTGATCATGCTGAAAGAGAGAGCTCCGTTGCTCTTCTCCTCTTCCTCTGCGAGAATCTTCTTTATCTCGTTCGTGATTTCGATCGTGTTACCGTCACTTCGCTTGCAGACTTCGACGCAGATTACTTCCTTTCCGTTCTTCGTGACGAGGAAGTCCCCGTCCTTGTAGTCCAGCGTCACATCGGCGACGTCTCCCAGTCTCACCATGCCGCCGTCGAGCGAGTAGCCGACGGGAAGGTCCTTGATGTCGTCGAGGGACGAGAACTTCGAGTCGAACTTCGCATCGATTTCATTTCCGGCATAGGAAACAGAATCGAGAGGAATGGAGTAGTTGTTGTACGAGAGCATCTGGTAGACGGCAAGAGGCGAGATACCTCTGCTGTTGAGTTCGTCCAGGTGCAGCACTACATCGACTGTTGCGGTCTTCGAGCCGCTTACCGTTATCGAGGATACACCGGAAATCTGTGAAATCTGCGGCTTGATCGTATCTTCGATGTAGTCTCCGATGGCGTTGATGTCACCGCCTTCGGCCTCTACGACGAAGGATGCGATGCTGAGCATCGAAGTTCCTCCGACGAGTGCGTACGGGCGTCCTGAAATGCCGGAAGGCAGGTCGTCGATGAGGTCGTCGATACGGTTTCTCACCTCGTCTATCTCGTCATACGGGTCGATGCCGTCCTGGTATGTGATTGCGACAATCGAGGCGCTGTTTATCGACTGGCTCGTCATGCTCTTGAAGTTCGGAAGCGTGACGAAGTCGTCCTCGAGTATGTCCGTTACTGTTTCTTCGATGTCCGAGGGGGAGGCGCCGGGGTAGACGGTGACGACATAGACCATCGGGTTCGAGATGTCCGGAAGGAATTCCGTATTGGTGTCACCGACACTCATCAGACCGAAGACTCCCAGTGCAAGGAGAGTCATTGCGATGATGACGGGGTGAGCCACGGGGTAACGTGTAAGCTTCATCTCTTACTCCTCCACAATATTCACGTTCTCTCCGGAGAAGAGCGAGCTCTGCCCCTTCAAAATGAAGGCCTTGTCCTCATAGCCCTCCGGAAGGAGAACATAATCCTCGTTCATGAATGCATCCGAGAGATCGATGTACTGGGCAGTCATCGTCTTTTCGTCGACGTAGTATGCACTTCCGTCGAGCTTGAGAGCCTTTCTCTCGATCGACCAGCCTTCTTTCGATTCGACTGTAATCGAGACTTTCACGTACATGCCCGGTCTGAACTCTTCAGGATTGTCGAGCTTCAGATAGAGCTTGAATGTGCGGCTCGACGAGTCTATGTAAGGAGAGACCGCCTTGATGGTGGCAGTGGTCACAGCCTCATCCGAATATGTTCCGGCAGGCTTTGTGACTGTTATCTTTATTGAGTCCCTGTTCTCTCCTGTGAAGAGAGCATAGTATTTTTCTCCCAGGTCGAGGTTGACGACAAGGTTCGAGATATCTGCAATAAGCGCAATCGGGGTACCCTTGACGGCTGTGCTTCCCTGACTTGAGACAGTCTTGAGAATCGTGCCGGAGGCATGTGCCGTAACGGATGCGTAGTCAAGCTGGAGCTGGGCAAGCTCCATCTGGGCCTTGTAGGCATCCCTCTGTGCCTTCACGGTGTCGTAGTCCTGCTGGGAGACGGCATTCGTGGCATAGAGCTTCTCGATTCTCTGATACGAACTTTCGTATGCTTCATATGCGCTTGTCGCCTGGACAAGCTGCAGTCTGTAAGGCTCGGGGTCGATTTCTGCGATCGTGTCACCTTCGTTGACCCAGTCGCCTTCCTGCACATTGTACTCTATGATTGTCCCCTCGACATACGGGGTGACTGCAATTGTGTCTTCGGCGCTGACAGTGCTCGACAGGGTGACTGTCTTCTCGACTGTCCTTACTTCGCTCTCTGTCACCTCGACAGGGGTGGTGGGGCGGGTATAGACGTTTTCCGTGCGTGAAGCATAGAACCATCTCAGGAGAAGGAACAGTTCAACGAAGACTGCTATGAGAATGAGATACATAATAATCGTTGTCGCTTTGCTTGTTTTCTTCTTTTCCATGAAAACCTCATTTTTACGTTATCAAAACTATAAGGAAAATATATATTTGTTCAACATCCGGCAATACGAAAAAAGACATAAAACTTCACAAAGTTTAAATATGAACAAATGTCGGAATTCTGATTATTTTTATCAATAATTATCAAAAGTGAAAGAAATTAATACATAGGGACTATAATAAATATTGTGAATTTTTTCTCCGACAGATGTATTTTTCTCCGACAGCAGTTGCTTTTTTTACTGTAAAAGGTTAAAACACACCGCATGGAAGAGAGAAAACCGAACAGAAACGGCCTGAGATCGAAGAAGCTCATCCGTCAGGCCTTCCTCACGCTGCTGAAGACGAAGCAGCCGGGGGACATAACCATCATGGATGTCGTAAGAGAAGCGAACATCAACAGAGCAACGTTCTACGCACACTATTCGTGCCTCAGGGACCTTGGCGACGAGATAGAGAAGGAGGTCATCGACA
>CAZKIT010000082.1:0-7453 GCA_964552905.1 uncultured Spirochaetaceae bacterium | reverse complement strand
GCAGGCGTAACCGCAGGACGCGTTATCGTGCTCCCCGCTTTGACAACCGCAGACGCCCTGACGGCTGGCTTCCGCCTTCTGTCGAGCAGCGTGTACGTACTCACGAGAACGCTGTCAGAATAGTCTCGAGACTGCTTCCCGTTACGAAGATTATTGTAGAGGTTGCTGCATTCGATATTCAGAAGATCAACAATCCCGACATCGAAGGTACAGACTATCAGAACGGCGTGCAGAAAGGCTACGAAAACGTAAAGGCTTACGTCAGAGAACGTGACAGATGCACCTGTCAGCACTGCCGCGGTAAATCGAAAGACAGGAGACTCGAAGTACACCATCTTCAGCGTCGTGCAGACGGCGGTTCGAACAAGCCTGAAAACCTCATAACGCTCTGTGCAACTTGTCATGCCGGATATCACGCTGGGAAGATTAAACTGACAAGCGTAAAACCGAAATCCGGATTCAGAGGCGCTGCGTTTATGACATCGACTCGCTGGGCACTGGTTAACAGGCTCAAAGCCGAATACGGCGACGATAAGGTCCGCGTTACCTACGGATACATTACGAAGTGTGACCGGGAGGGCGCAGGGCTGGAGAAAGCTCACTACATCGATGCAAGGTGCATCTCCGGCAACCCGAAAGCCAAGTCGGTCGGCAGAATGTATAAGATGACGAAATGCCGCTGTCATAACAGGCAGACACACGAAGCAATGCCGAGAAAGCATTCTACAATCCGCAGACGTACATGCGGTCCGCACAGAATAGAAGGCTATCGTATGTTTGATACGGTCAGATACAACGGCATGCTGTGCCGTATTTTCGGCAGACGGTCAAGCGGCTATTTCGATATCAGAAAACCTGACGGGACGAAAGTCTCCGCTGGGATGTCATACAGAAAACTGGAGCCGGTCCAGCATTCCGGCAGCTTTACTTTTACTCAGCTCCTCCCACTGGGCAAGCCCAGGGGATTCCGCTGAGGAGGATTTAACATTGAAGAGGCGGTAAGAAAAGGCATGGAAGCGGCACAGAGGAAAGCCTCACACAGGACATTCGAGTTTTGACTATGAAGGAAGTATATCTTATAAGACACGGCCGTCAGGATATAAAGGCATTCAATGAAGATGTTCCCCTCTGCGGGAATGGCATAAGACAGGCACGCCTTCTGAGGGACAGACTGAAGGAAGAGCACTACGACAAACTCTACTCAAGTACCCTCAGAAGGGCCGTTGAGACAGCTGACATTCTCAACGAGAACTGGCATATGAGTGTTGAAAGAAGAGAGGAGCTCGGGGAAATCGACTACGGAGTGCTGACAAGCGAGCCCCTCAGCGTGAAGAACGGCATCTACAGAGACTTCTTCGACGAACTTGAAAAACGGGAGAAAGACCTCCCCTTCCCCGGCGGAGAGAACAGCGAGATGGTCTGGGAAAGAGCAGAGTGTGTGTTCCGTGAGATAGAGAAAGGACCGTACAGCCGTATTCTCATCGTCTGTCACGGCGGCATGATCAGAGCCTCTCTCTGCGGCCTTCTCGGACTCCCGTTCACAAAGCGCCTCGCATTCTCGAAGCACCTCGAGAACACAAGCATGACGGAACTTCTTTACGATGAAGAGAAAAAACTCTGGTATCTTGAGGTTCTCAATGATCACCGGCATCTTGAGGGACACAGAGAGCTCTTCCGTGAACTGTAAAAAAAAAGACTCCCTGATATGTGGGAGTCCTTGAAGTGCCGTCTCCAGGAATTGAACCAGGGACACAAGGATTTTCAGTCCTTTGCTCTACCAACTGAGCTAAAACGGCATTAACAGAAGAGAAGATAAAGAAAATCAGAATTATTGTCAACCACCATTCTTGAAATTTCAGTTACGTCTGTCCCGGTCATCGTATCTGTAGTAATCGTCGTCATACCGGCGGTCGCGACGGTAATCGCGCTCGCGCTCCTCATAACGGCGGTCGTCACGGTAATACCTCTCGCGATCCTCATAGCGGTCACGCCTGTCTCTGTCGTCGCGGTAATACCTCTCGCGATCCTCATAACGGTCACGCCTGTCTCTGTCGTCGTAGTAATCCCGGTCTCTCTCATCATAACGGCGTTCGGGATAATCACGTTCATCCCGGCGTCTATCGTCATAGCGCGTATCACGACGACTGTCCCTATCGTCGCTTTTCACGCCGCCCTCGATGAAGTCATACCACTTGTCATCTCTCGCCTGAGGCTCCCTCATGCTGTCACTTCTGACAACAGCTTCCTCCTTCTTCTCCTCTCTTGTCTCTTCACGACGCGGAGAAGATGAATCGAAACGTGAATACTCGGGAGGATTCGTGTAATTGGACTGACGGGAAGAAGAATCCATTGCGGCAGGGGCCGGAGCAGAGGGCGTCATATCATCATAGTTTCCGGCAACAGCATCATCCTCCTCTCCGTCATCGACGAGCGTCTTTCTATAGCTGCTCTTTCCGGCCAGACCGGAGAAAACGAAAAGAAAAGACAGAGTATACCAGAATGTGAAGGAATACATGAAGCAATGCAGAATGCTGCCTACCTTCTCATCGAGTGTTCCCTTAATCATAACATCACAGAACCCGGGATAAAGAGTGAATGACGAGAGGACAAGAAGAACAAGAGGAAGCGTGATGTACCATGGCGTGGATTCTGTTCTTCTCGTGACAAAGAAGAGCATCAGGGCAAGCAGAACCATTGCTCCGGGATAGACTGTCCACATTACGAGTGATGTCTCATTCCATGTGACGAATACGGATGCAAGCGAAAAAAGGAATACAACAAGAGCCCAGCCTATCCAGTTGGAACGTTTTCTCTTCGAAAAGAACGTGTATGCAGCCAGCGGAAGAACGCCGGGAGTCAGGGCAAGCATGAAGGGAACAGAGAGAGGATAGCCGCTCTTCCCTCCTTTTTTCTCGAGTACCCATTCCAGAAGCACGAAGGCAAAGCAGAGTGCCGCCGAGACTATAAGCGTCCAGGCTCTCTCTCCGTCGCGTATACAGAGTGCCGTGCAGAAAAGCGGAATAAGTACGATTAAGTATTCAAGAACCAGAAGAATGGAGAATCCCTCTCCCAGAAGTACTGTGAGAAGCAGAGGGACAAGGGGAAGAAGGAAAGAGAGGAGTACGAAAGGCCAAGTGCGCATTTCCGGCTCAAAGTCCTCATAGTCTTCAATGTATCTTTCTCTCTTCATCATGAAATCCTTTCAAATGATATTAACAGAAAAAGAATATTAGTGCATCTCACTTCTGTCTATTGTCCGTACCCCCTTTTCCGCTAATCATGATGCCATCATCTTTACTGGAAGGAATGTCCGCCGCAATCACATATGTAAAAATGTAAAAATAATATTTACATAATTATTGCTAACAACAAATTATCCTCCGATAATGTAATCAGTGAGGAAACGCAATGAAATTCGAAGAGATGTTCGAGCACAGGGAGCTTGTAGCACTGAAACTTAAAGAATATATACGGGAAAATGGATACACGAAGGTCTCCCTTGCAGAAAAGGCGGGCATTTCACGTCCGACGCTCGATAAGCTGCTTAACGGAAGCATCGAGAACAGAAGCACATTCGAAAAGCATCTGAACAAGATTCTGAAAACACTCTCCATTGCTCCCGACACCCTCATGTTCTTCGACGGCGGAAAAAGAGAGACGGTGGATGCGGTATTTTCGGAGAACACACCCTCAGGCTATGACAGGAGTGAGAAGGATGAGAAACTCTACTCCCTTCTCATGGACATCCTTGACCTGTGTGACATCTATTACTGAGAGGAAGTCATGAGCGAGAGAATAACAGCAGAGAACCTTGATGAGATAGTAAAGAAGAATCTCGAAATACGGGATGAAATCAGAGGTAAAGCACTTCAGATACGCACCAGCTGGAACAGGATGCAGATAAACGCTCCGAATCAGCTTGCACTGCAGATTCTGAAACCTTACGGTCTTGTTCTGATGCCGCTCGATAACCGGTACTGGAGCGGAGCCATATTCGTCAGAAACGGCAGGAAAATTCCGGTTATCAACACGGCACTCCCGAGAGCGAATCAGTATTTCACGGCATGGCATGAAATTTATCATCTGATATATGATCCGGTATCATTCAGCCACGTCATCGGGCATGACTCATCCATGGAAGAGAGAAAGGCGGAATACTTTGCATCCCTGATGCTTCTGGGAAACCTCCTCCCATATTACACGGAGCTCAGCAACATGGACTTCACGTCGAAGGTCTTCCATTCGATGGCAACCTTCACTTCCCCGTACAAGTCAGTACTCATTGCCCTTTACGAAAGCGCCGTCCAGAACGGAAACTCGACGCTGATGAATCTCGTGAAAGAGAACTTCGATAATTCGTTCCCGGATATTGCCGCCGCATTCAGAACCCTCGGTCTCGACGACTCTCTCGTGACGCCGTCGTATGTTGTGAATGTATCATCACTTCAGGCGAAAATCACACAGAGAATCAGGGAGAACCCGGATCTCAAGTACAACCATGAAAATGAAAGGTTCCTTCAGAATATAGTTGACGAAATAAGACTTCTTGCGGGGGACGGCCATGCATGACATTCCGGAATACAGGAAATACAGCGGAGAGAAACAGATTGCCCTGATTGACAATTCCACAATCTCCTTTCTCGAGAAACTTGAGAAATCCGGGATAAGAGGAAGAGACCTGCTCTTCGGTTATGATGCAATACTCATTCCGAACTGGGTAAGAGAAGAAATATGTGATTCAGTCCACAGAAGAAACTACCTCGAAACACTGCTCACCGATGGTTTTCCTATGTTCAGCGTTGTAGAAGAGGACTACAGTGAGCTCGTAAACAACGAAGAAGGCAATCTGTACAGAATAGTCTACGGAGCAGTCTCTACACTGGGGGCGATGAGAAGTTATCTGCGACGTAATGTAGAAAGGGAGGATTCGCTGGATATCGAAAAGTACTCCGACTGGATATCAGAGCTTTATCACAGCTGGCCTCTATCATCGGAGACCACAGAGAACGGACGCTTAAAGAAGAAAAACGCAGGCGAAATATCCATCACAATTCTTGCTGAAATCTTTTCCTGGTACTATCCAGATACGGAGTCGATTACGGTATTCACGCAGGATGGGGACTGTTTTGACTATCAGAAAAATGCCCATAAATATCTGAAAGATGTCTTCACAAACAGAGACTACATTGATGTAAGCTACAAATCCAATGATTTCCTGTTATGTCAGATGTACAGAAACGGTACGCTTACCACCGAAATGGTGAGAAGCATACGCAAAGATGAACGAGTTGTAACATACACAAGACGAAGGGAAGACAATTCTGTTGCCCTTGTCTCCCAAAAACTCAATAACCCGAGTTTTGTTGAACTGATACAGGACAGAAGCACGCAGATTATATTCTGATGAAGGTAAAACAAAGAGAATGTTTCTGCATCTCACTTCTGTCTATTGTTCCGTAATCCCTTTTCAAATAAACTCTCACTATGGCTTATCTTTCAGTCGACAACCTTTCATGTACAATAGACGGTACTGCTCTTCTCGAGAATATTTCCTTCTCGGTGGAGAAAGGGACGCTTACACTCATAGCCGGCCCGAACGGCAGCGGGAAGTCACTTCTCATGAAATGTCTGAAGGGACTCGAGAAACCGGACGGAGGTACAATCACAGTCGACGGCCGGGAGATAAGGAAGACAAAGGAGAGGATGAAACTCTTCGGTCTTGTCTTCCAGGACACATCTCTCCAGATAGTAGGTTCCACCGTCGAGAAAGACATCGCATTCGGGCTGGAGAACCAGAAGAAGAGCGTCGAAGAAATCAGAAGAAAGACAGATGAGATGATTTCTCTCTTCTCTCTCGAGAAGGAAAGGAAAAAGGATCCGGGGGTACTCTCCGGAGGAGAAAGAAGGCGGCTCTCAATAGCCGGCGTCATGGCAATGGAAAGCAGCATTCTCCTTCTCGACGAACCTCTTGCGAACCTCGATTATCCATCCGTGAAGATGGTTCTGAATACACTCGTAACACTGAAGGAAAAGGGAGTGACGGTACTTATCGTATCTCACGAGGCGGAGAAGCTCCTCGCACTTACAGACAACACCATAATCCTCCGTGGCGGCAGGATAGCCGCATCGGGAAGGAGCAGAGACATGCTTTCATCCCTCAAGGAGAACAACATATATCTTCCGTCCATTCCCTATGAGGAGATGAAATGGATCTGAAGACGAATCCTCTCATTCTCCTGGTCGGAGTCATTCTCTATTCCATAGCATCATCGTTTCTCACAGAGTGGGAGGTAATAGTCCTCTTTGCACTCACACTAATTCTTACGCTAGTTATGGGCGTCAATGTTTTTTCACTATTATGGAAGATGAAGGTAATGCTCTTAACAGCCATCCTCATCCTTCTATTCGGCTTCATCGGAGGAAAGGACACTCTCACCACCGTATCTGATACGATGAGATTCCTCTCGCTTATAACCGTGGCGGCACTCTTTGTCCTTAAGACGGACCTTCTGGAACTTTCATCAGCTCTCGGAAAAGTTCTCTCTGCCCTTATCGGAAAGACGGGATGGAAAGTATCGTCATACATCATGCTCTCCCTCTCGATATTCCCCATCGTTTTCAAAAGCGCAGACGAGATGCTGACGGCCCGAAGAAGCCGCGGCGGGAGCTTCTTTTCGCACCCGGTGAGAAATCTCACTGAATACACCGTCTCCCTGATGAGACTGCTCTTCAAGAAGATCCTCATCTTCCAGGATGCACTCTATTCGCGTTCGTTCACAATCAAAGGAGAAAAGACAGCCTATCCTCCCAAAGGCAGGGACTATCTTCTTCTCGTTCTCTTTGTTCTTCTTTTCGCAGGAGTAACCGTATGGAAAAAGGTGCTCTGAGAAAGGAAGTCCTCAAAAGAATAAGAAACTTCAGCGGGAAAGAGGAAGCCTCGAGAAAGATAATCGAAGAACTCCAATCAAGGGATGACTACAGAAATGCCGATGTGATTCTCGCATTCTGTCCGCTGAAATCGGAACCGGACATATCACCGCTATTGGAGGATAAGAGAGTACTGCTGCCGTTCATAGAAAACGGCGAGATGAAATTCGGCAGAGGGAATGTTGAAAAATCGGAGCTCGGAGTGAAGCTCGTCAAAAACGGAAAGGAAATAGAGTACGAAAAAGCGCTCATCATAGTGCCGCTCGTCGCATTCGACAGCGCCGGCCACAGACTCGGCCGCGGCGGGGGCTACTACGACAGATACCTCCGCTCTCACAGAGATAAACTGGAATCAATCGCAGTCGCATTCTCCTGTTCGCTCGTAGACTCAGTTCCTACAGACGAATGGGATGAAATGCCGGACGAAATCATTACGCACTGAAAGACCCCGGGTTATAAGCCCGGGGTTAAGGTGTTATGTCGGATTCTTGATCTTTAATTAATCTTGACTTCGATTCTGCCTCTC
>CAZKIT010000081.1:0-7486 GCA_964552905.1 uncultured Spirochaetaceae bacterium | reverse complement strand
TCTTACCCGGTTCTATCGTGAAGGAGACGTCCTTCAAGAGGTCCTTTCCTCCTGCAGAGAACGATACATGTTCGAAGGAAAGCGTTCCCATGTGTGTATCGACTTCCCTTTCTCCGCTTTTTATCTTCGGCTCGTTCTCCATGATGGCCTTCACCTTTCTCCATCCCGCACGTGCGTTGGAGATTTCGATGAAGAGCCAGCCCGCCTCCATCATCGGCCAGCTGAGTTCGTTGGTGTACTGGATGGCTGCAGTGAGCTCTCCGAGAGTCATGCGTCCGTTTATGACCTCTATTCCCCCGATCAGGATCGTGAGGGGAACCATCATCAGCGCTATCACGCTTTCGGGGGTGCACCAGTGGATCCAGAGATAGTCGAACGAGCGGTTGAGGTTTCTGAATGCACCTGCCTCCTTTCTGAAACGGGCATTCTCCTTGTCCTCGCGGCCGAACGACTTCACGGTTCTTATTCCCATGATGGCCTCGGATGCCGCCTGGTTGAGGTCGGCGCGCTTGTCGGAGATGGCGTCGGAGAGCTTATCTCCCTTCTTCTCGCTGCGGAACGCGAGGAACGCTATGACCGGCAGACAGACAAGAGGCACCATTCCACATTTTGCAGATACGCTCATCAGAGCGGAGAACTGCGAGAGAACGAGAGCGACGAGCTCGAGAAGGAAGAGACCGCAGAAGCCGAATATGAAGCCGATGGAATCGGTATCGGATGTCGTGCGGCTCATGATGTCGGCAGGAGTGCGCTCGGCAAAGAACGAGCCGTCCTTGACGGAGACGGAGACGAAGACGTCGTGCCTGAGTGCGCAGCATACGCTCCGCGATATGGAGTCGGATGTGACTTCCTGTATGTAGCCCACTATTCCCGGCAGGGCATAGAAGAGCGCCATGGCGAGAAGAAGCGGAGGAAAGACGGAGTAGTTCCTCTCCCCTATCACTTCATCGACGATGCGCGAGAGAAGCGTCGGCGCTATCACCCTCGATACTGTCGACAGGACAATCATCGAGAGTGCAAGTATGTATCTTTTCGTATTTTTTCTGGCGTATCCCAGTAAACTTACCTTTTTCAATTTTTCCTCCCGGAAAAAGGCCGCAAGAGGCCGTAGAAACGAAAAACGATCTTATGCTTTCAGCTCAGAGAAAGAACAGAAGCAAGGCTACCTTCATTCTTTGTGATTATTCTGCTCATCTTTACCTTTCCTCCTGTTTAGCGGGACGTGTAACTTTTACCATATCGGAAAAGGATTGACAACAACACAGAGGCCGGAAAAAGCGCAGCATACCGTAAAGAAAACGAAAGTTAATGAAAAAAAATCTGACGAAGCGGTTCAACTGGCTGTACAATGGGGAAAAGCGGAGGAAAAAATGAAGAAGATCATTACAATCGGTCGAGAATTCGGCTCGGGCGGTAGGGAAATTGCAAAGAGACTCGCCGACGAACTCGGCTACGCATATTATGACAACGAGATAATGACTGAAATCGCAAAGAGAACGGATCTCTGCGAGAGCTATATCGCATCGGTCATCGAGAAATCGCCGACGGCAAGCTATCCCATCCACATAGCACGCTCGTTCCACCCCATCGTCACTCCCCTTATGGACCAGACGAACAAGGTCTGCCAGCAGCAGACCGCCATCATCAAGGAAATCGGAGAGAAAGGCGACTGCATCATAGTCGGCAGATGCGCCGACTACATCCTCAGGGACTACAATCCCGTCAGAATCTTCGTCTACGCCGAAATGGAGGAGAAGATCAGGAGATGCCGTGAAAAGGACAAGGACGTCGAGAGCCTGACGGACAGGGAGATCGAAAAGCAGATCAAGGCCATCGACAGGAACCGCAAGAGATACTACGATTTCTACACGGGTCAGGAATGGGGCAAGAGAATCAACTACGACATCCTTGTCAACACGACAAGAATCCCGATCAAGAACATCGTCTCGGAACTTGCAGCCCTCATCAGCGGCATCAGGTAACACATCCGGTACTGTTTTCATTCCTCTCTTTTCTGATAGTATTTCCACATGGACGAAAACAAGAAAAAGAAGCAGAAGAAGCTCGTACGTAAACCCAGTGGTTTTCTCTACTGGGTTGTCGTCGGGATCTACAGGATAATCATAAAATTCAAGTTCAATCTCCATCACCACGGAGTCAGTCCTCACGGCCCCGCACTGATTCTCTCGAATCATACGTCGAACCAGGACTACAAGCTTCTTGCAGCCTCGCTCTGGCCTAAGAGGATAACGTTCGTCGGAACATATCACTGGTTCACATTCAGGAAACTCAACTTCTGGCTCAGACACATGGGCGTGATTCCGAAATACCAGTTCGCTCCCGATATGGCTTCCATGAAGATGATCCGCTATGCCCTCGACAAGAACAGGGGCCTTGTATTCATCGCCCCCGAAGGTACGGTATATGCGGCAGGAAGGCTGGGATACATATCCCCGTCCATCGCAAAGACAATCAAGGTTTTCAGAACTGCCGTATATGCCTCGAAGATCGAAGGTGCGGGACTGGGAAACGCCAAGTGGTCACTCCGCTCCCACAGGGGAAGAACGGACGTAACGACGTCGCTCATCATAACGAAGGAAGAGTCCCAGACTCTCTCCGTCGACGAGATAATGGAGAGAATAAACACTTCTCTCAGCTACGACGACTTCGAATACCAGAAGAGATATGACGTGAGAGTAAAGGGTGAGGACAAGCTCGAAGGCTTCGACACGATGTTCTACAGGTGCCCGTCCTGCGGCGAAGAGTTCACACTCTCCTCTCACGGCAACACAGTCCGCTGCTCGAAGTGCGGCGCGGAGGCCGAGCTCGATGATACATTCCACTTCTCATGGAAGAATAACAGGGGCAGGACGATAGACAACTACGCTGACTGGTACACGTGGCAGTACGAGGAGATGAAGAAGGAAGCAGAAAAGGAAGACTTCGTCCTCGAAGAAGAGGTTGAATACGGCATCGACCGTCCCGGCGTCGACAACTACGTCAAGGTCGGACGGGGCATGATGAAGCTCACACACGCAGGCTGGGACTACAGGGGAACTTACGAAGGCGAAGAGATCGAGGAGCATGACGACATCGCGGATGTCTTCCTCGCAACACTCAAGATAGGGCTGCATTTCGAACTTCCGTTCAGGAAGGGACACTGCCGTGTCTACTACCCCGTGAAGAACGGAAAGACGAGCATGAAGTGGCACCTCGCATCCCGGGCCCTGACGGAGCTGAAGGCCGAAGGCAGGATCTGAGGAGCATGGCAAAGGCGAAGGACATCATCAGGGATGTACTGCTGACATCCTTATTCCTGGCGAGTGCATATCTTCTGAGCGCACGATTCTTCACGCTAGGCATCAGCGAGCATATTTCGACGATCTTCGCATTTGCGGTATTCCTCGTCGCGCTTTTCACATCGTCATTCATCTACGGCATAATCTCGTCCGTCATAAGCGTCGCTCTCATAAACTGGGCATACACATTCCCCTACTTCGCATTCGACTTCATAAGAACAAGCAACCTCATTTCAGGTGTGGTCATGCTCCTGATTTCCATCATGACGAGTGTCATCGTCACAAGCAACAGAGAACATGAGAGAAGAGAGAGGGAAGCCGAAAAGGAAAGCATGAGAGCAAACCTTCTCAGGGCTGTATCCCACGATCTCAGAACACCGCTCACTACAATCAACAGCGCCTCCTCCCTGCTTCTGGAGGACACCTCCCTCACTCCCGAACAGAAAGCCGACATGCTGAGGAAGATAAAGGATGACTCGGAGTGGCTGGACAGGATGGTCGAGAACCTCCTCACCATCACGCGCATAGACAACAGAACGATGGAGATAAGGAAGAGCGAGATGATAGTCGACGAACTCGTGGACGCAGTCGTGAACAAGTTCCTCTCCCTCCATCCGGGCGAGAAGACGGAGGTGAATCTTCCCGACGAAATCGTCACGGTCCCTATGGATTCCCTTCTCATAGAGCAGGTTCTTCTGAATCTTCTCGAAAACGCCGCCATCCACGCAACCGGACACACCAGGATAGTCCTTTCGGTCTACACAACCGGGGATGATGCAGTATTCTGCGTCGAGGACGACGGTCCCGGAATTCCGGAATCGAAGAAGAAAACAATCTTCTCGGACTATGCGGAAAGAAACAGGGAGAAGGAAAGCAGATTCTCGGGAATCGGACTCGCGGTCTGCGCCACGATAATAAATGCACATGACGGCACGATAGAGGCTGAAAACAAGAAGACTGGAGGTGCGCTCTTCAGGTTCACCCTAAAAATGGAGAAGGACAATGGCTAACAACCGATCGAAGATTCTCATAATCGAAGACGACAAGATCATAAGCTCGATAATATGCACGCTGCTCGAGAAGAACGGCTACCAGACGATTTCAGCCATGAGCTGCAGGGAGGGTCTCTCCCTCTTCTCATCATATGTGCCGGATCTGGTCGTTCTGGATCTCGGACTGCCGGACATGGACGGCACGGCGTTCATATCGAAAGTGAGAGAGGATACCCTCACTCCCATTCTCGTCCTCTCCGCGAGAACGACGGACGGCGACAAGGTCGACGCCCTCGACAGGGGCGCAAACGACTACGTCACTAAGCCGTTCAGCTCCGCGGAGATTCTTGCCCGCATCCGGGCCCTCTTGAGGAACAACCAGCACCGCGCCGAGAGCGGGAAGCTGCCCGGAGGCATATTCACGGCCGGAGACGTCACCATCAACTACGACGCGAGGCGCGTCTTTCTCCGCGGAGAGGAGATAAAGCTCACCCAGACGGAATACAACATACTCGCATTCCTGAGCGAGAAACCGGGCAAGATGATAACGTATCTTTCAATCATCAAGGGCGTCTGGGGGCAGAGTGACGAGGGAAGCGTCAAGAAGCTCCAGGTCAACATGGCGAACATCCGCAAGAAATTCGGCGTCAAGGTCGGAGAGTCATGGTGCATCTCCAATGAACTCGGAGTCGGCTACCGCTTCAATTCCTGATTCTTAGCCGTCTCTTATCCAGCAGACACTTATACTGAAGAGAGCGGAGAAAGGGGTCTGAATGAAGAAATACTATTCACAGTCGGCAGAAAATGTAATTGAAGAAGAGAAAACCTCCCTTGAGGGACTCACGACGGAGGAAGCGTCAGAGCGACTTGAGAAATACGGCCCGAACAAACTCAGAGAAGAGAAGAAACCTTCCATCCTGAAGCGGTTTTTCGACCAGCTCAAGGATCCGATGCTTCTCATTCTCCTTGCGGCAGCCGCAGTGAGTGCCGTCACGGGAATGGCGAGCGGAGAGACACAGTGGACGGAAGTCATCATAATCGTAGCGGTAGTACTGTTGAACGCAGTTCTCGGCGTCGTGCAGGAGAGCAAGGCCGAAGCCGCAATCGAGGCGCTGCAGACCATGACGGCAGCAACGTGCAAGGTCCTCAGGGACGGAAGGCACACTGTCCTCCATTCCTCGAATCTCGTCCCGGGAGATATAGTAATCCTTGAAGCGGGAGACGCGGTTCCCGCCGACGGCAGGATAATCGAAAGTGCTTCGCTCAAGATCGAGGAGGCGGCCCTCACGGGAGAATCCGTTCCGGTCAACAAGACGGCAGACGTCATCACCGCACCGGAGGGCACCATGGTCCCGCTCGGAGACAGAAAGAACATGTGCTACATGGGCTCCACCGTAGTATATGGAAGAGGAAAGGCTGTAATAACGGCTACCGGAATGGAAACCGAGATGGGAAGAATCGCCGGTGCCCTTTCAGATACGGCTGCAGAGGAGACACCTCTACAGAAGAAGCTCAACGAGCTGGGAACGATGCTGTCGAAGATGGTCCTCGTAATCTGCGTCTTCATCTTCGCCTTCAATCTCTTCATGGCGCGCGGAGAACTCTCCGAGAGCGGACACACCATCTCCGTAATACTCAGCACATTCATGGTGGCGGTATCTCTCGCGGTTGCGGCAATACCGGAGGGACTCGCGACGGTCGTGACTGTCGTCCTCTCGATCGGAGTGACGAAGATGAGCCAGCACAATGCGGTAATACGGAAGCTCACGGCAGTCGAGACACTAGGATGCACGGAAGTAATCTGCTCCGACAAGACCGGAACACTCACACAGAACAGGATGACAGTCGTCGACTACACGGGTGACAGAATGCTCGTTGCAAAGGCCATGGCGCTCTGCTCCGACGCAATCCTCAACGGTGAAGACAAGGCCGAGGGCGAGCCGACGGAATGCGCCCTTGTGAACTTTGCATTTTCTGCAGGTCTCAGAAAGGATGACCTTGAAAATAAGGAAAAACGCATTGATGAAGCGCCCTTTGACTCCGGACGCAAGATGATGAGCACAGTCCACCGAACACAGGACGGCTTTGTACAGTACACCAAGGGGGGACCCGATGTGGTTCTGCCCCGGTGTACGTACATACTTGAAGACGGAGCTGTCGTTCCTCTCACCGAGGAAAAGAGAAAGGAAATCGAAGAGGACAACAGACGGATGGCGGGAAAGGCACTGCGTGTTCTTGCAGCGGCAGAACGCATCTGGAAGGATAAGCCTGAGAGCAACGATCCGTCATTCCTCGAGAAGGACCTTGTGTTCCTGGGTCTCTGCGGCATGATCGACCCGGTGAGGCCCGAAGTCAAGGCTGCCATCGAAGAATGCAGAAGTGCGGGAATAAGACCCGTGATGATCACCGGAGACCATAAGGACACGGCAGTCGCCATTGCAAAGGAACTCGGAATCATAAAGAGCGAGGATGAGGCCATAACGGGAGCTGAAATCGAAGGCATGTCCGACGACGAACTTGCCTCACGCATAAAGCATTACGGCGTCTATGCCCGCGTCCAGCCGGAGCACAAGACGAGGATCGTCAACGCCTGGAAGAAGAACGGCTCCATCACCGCAATGACCGGAGACGGCGTCAACGACGCTCCTTCAATAAAGAGTGCAGATATCGGAGTGGGAATGGGAATCACGGGAACGGACGTCACTAAGAACGTGGCGGACATGGTTCTCGCAGACGACAACTTCGCGACAATCGTATCTGCAGTGGGAGAAGGAAGAAGGATCTATGACAATATCCGCAAGGCAATCCAGTTCCTTCTGGGCTCCAACATGAGCGAGGTTCTCGGTGTCTTCACTTCCACCATCCTGGGCTTCACGCTGCTCAATCCCGTCCACCTTCTCTTCATCAACCTTGTTACGGACTGCTTCCCTGCCCTCGCCTTAGGTCTCGAAGAAGCCGAGGAAGACACGATGAAGAGACCTCCGAGGTCCTCAAGTGACGGCATCTTCGCAGGAGGACTCCTCTCAGACATCATCTACCAGGGAATACTCGTGACGGCACTGACGATAGTTTCCTACATAATCGGAAACTCTCTGCAGGCAGGACACTTCCAGATGCCTCACGGAATCAGCGAGCACGGGATGACGATGGCCTTCCTCACGATGAGCATGTGCGAAATCTTCCACGCATTCAACA
>CAZKIT010000080.1:0-7489 GCA_964552905.1 uncultured Spirochaetaceae bacterium | reverse complement strand
CTCTACATAGACAGTACGGAGTATACCTTCGAGAAGTATCCTGTCCTTCATCTGAATTTCGCTGATTGCAATACCACCAGCTATGAAGCCTTCCTCAATGATTTCCAGATTGCGATAACCGACGAAGCGGAAAGGAACGGATTGACTGTCGAGAAGAGTGAACCTTCCACAATGCTGAAAGCTGTTCTGAAGGAAGCCGGTAAAAAGGTTGTCATCATCGTCGACGAGTATGATTCTCCCATAATCGATTCATACATGGACAAAGAGAAGGCAGACAGAATCAGAGATACCCTGAGCATGTTCTACACCGTCATCAAGAACAATGACGACAGGGTGAGGTTCTTCTTCATTACGGGAATCACGAAGTTCTCGAACATGTCCATCTTCTCGAAGATGAACAATCTTACGGATCTTTCCATGAATGATGATTACGCTGCAGCCTTCGGTTACACGCAGGAGGAACTGGAGACGAATTTCGCCGACCACATTGATGCGTATATGGCGAGAGAAGACAGGGAATACGAGACAAGAGGAGAGTTCCTGGAGGCAGTGAGAGACTACTACGACGGCTACCTTTTCTCTCCCGATTCGTCCGAGAGGGTCTACAATCCGGTTTCAATCGGTACATTCTTCAACAGCAAATGCCGGTTCCGCTCCTATTGGGTGAATACGGGAGCGAGTACGCTCGCCGTCACCCTCGCCAGGGACTACAATCTCGAGAGGATAATGACAGACGATGTCGTAATCAGCATCAACGCAATCGACACCTTTGACTACGGTTACCTGAGAGATAAGCAGCTTTATGATTCTCAGGTGCTTGCTCTGATCTACTTCACGGGGTATCTGACGATAAAGGACGGTGACTGTGACAGCCTTACTCTGACATTCCCGAATACCGAAGTCAGAAAGACATTCACGCAGAATCTTGTTCACCTGTTTACGGGAATCGATGCTTCGATCTTCGTCTCCCAGGCAGTGAAGGCTGTACGCAGCGGAAAGACGGAGGAAATAGTACGGGTCATGAACGCCTACATGAAAGAGTATCAGTACGACACTCTCGACAGGGCGGAGAAGGGTTACCAGGAGATGTTCTACTCCTTCTTTTTAATGATAGGAGGCGTCAGAGTCACTGCCGAGGACAGAACACTTCTGGGACGCAGCGACATCGTCCTCACCTTGAGAAAGGATGTCTACATCGTAGAGATGAAGGTTGACGAATCTGCGGAGAAAGCCCTGAAGCAGATACACGAGAACGGCTACTATGACAGGTATATCAACACGGAGAAGACGATTCATCTCATCGGGCTCAACTTCACATCGGAAAAAAGACAGATAGACTCCTGGACGATGGAGACGGTCGACAAGACGAAGGAGCCGACCTTCCTCGGCTGATTCCCGATAACATCAGTTGTGTCTTCCGTTACACAGCATTATGCTTTCATAAGGTGTACTGAGAATTCCGTATTACGCCCCTGACGCAGCGGGTCCTGATGTAGGAATCCTTTCCGTCTTCCGGGTCTTCGCTTCTTCCGTGGATTCTGATGCCCGTTTTTTTCGTTTCGGAAATCAAGAATTATTCTTTTCATCTAAGACCAATACTGATTTGCAATCGTGCGGCGGAAAAACGGTTCTTCCTGTCAAACTCCTTTATGGCGGCAGGCTTTCCGGCTGGGAGAAAGAAGAACGGGGAAAGTCACATCTTAGAATATTAGTGCGTATCACTTGCCGATTTAAGTCTTTCTGCTTATCTTACACTACAGCGACCAAATGTTGCTTTTATTAAAGAAAATATATTAGGAGATAAAAAAGATGGCAAAGCAGCTTCAGTTCAACGAAGAGGCAAGAAAGTCTCTCGTCAACGGTGTTGAAAAGATTTCCAAGGCAGTTATGACAACCCTCGGTCCTAAGGGAAGACTTGTTCTCCTGGACAAGAAATACGGTGCTCCGACAGTCACGAAGGACGGTGTATCCGTTGCACGTGAAATCGAACTCGAGGATCCGTTCGAGAACATGGGCGCCCAGCTTCTGAAGGAAGTCGCTTCCAAGACGAATGATGTCGCAGGTGACGGTACTACAACAGCTACAGTTCTTGCATGGTCAATCACCAAGGAAGGCATGAAGAGTGTTGCAGCCGGTGTAAACCCGATGGGCATCAAGAGAGGTATCGACAAGGCTGTCGCTGATGCAGTTGCATGCATCAAGGATGAAGCGAAGATGATCGAGGACAAGGAAGAGATTGCACAGGTTGCATCGATTTCCGCAAACAACGACCGCACAATCGGTGACGAGATTGCAAACGCAATGGACAAGGTCGGCAAGGACGGTGTCATCACAGTCGAGGAAAGCAAGACTATCGAGACGACAGTAGACTTCGTCGAAGGTATGCAGTTCGACAGAGGTTACCTCTCAGCTTACTTCTGCAACAACAGGGACACCATGACAAGCGTCATGGACAACCCTTACATCCTCATCTACGACAAGAAGATTTCCAACATGAAGGAACTTCTTCCTCTTCTCGAGAAGGTTGCACAGTCCGGCAAGCCGCTCGTGATGATTGCAGAGGATGTCGACGGCGAGGCTCTCGCAACCCTCGTTCTCAACGCAGTAAGAGGCACACTCAACGTTGTCGCAGTCAAGGCACCGGGATTCGGTGACAGAAGAAAGGCAATGCTTGAGGATATCGCAGTACTCACAGGCGGTCAGGTAATCACAGAAGAGCTCGGCATGAAGCTCGAAGATGCAGACATCTCCATGCTCGGAAGAGCAAAGAGAGTCACAGTCGACAAGGACAACACGACTATCATCAACGGTGCCGGCAATGCTTCCGACATCAAGGACAGAATCGCAATGCTCAAGGTCCAGATTGCAGACAGCACATCCGACTATGACAGGGAGAAGCTCCAGGAAAGACTTGCAAAGCTCGCTGGCGGTGTCGCAGTCGTCAACGTCGGTGCTGCAACTGAGGTCGAACTCAAGGAGAAGAAGCATAGAGTCGAGGATGCACTCAGTGCAACACGTGCTGCTATCGAAGAGGGTGTCATCCCCGGCGGCGGTGTCGCTCTCGTGCAGGCAAGCAAGGTTCTCGAGGCAAAGGATCTCTCCGGCCTCACAGAAGAAGAGAAGGTCGGTTACAAGATTGTCACACGTGCTCTCGAGGAGCCTATCAGACAGATCAGCGAGAACGCAGGCGTTGACGGCGCAATCGTCGCAGACAAGTGCAAGAACGCAGAGAAGGGCACAGGCTTCGATGCCAACGGCATGAAGTGGGTCAAGATGGTCGATGCAGGTATCATCGATCCTGTCAAGGTCACAAGAAGCGCTCTCCAGAATGCCGCATCCATTGCATCACTCATTCTTACAACAGAATGTGCAGTCACAGACATCCCCGCTCCGGAACCGGCAGCTCCTGCCCAGAACCCGAACATGGGTATGATGTGATAGTTCCCGCATTTTTCTAAATCAGTCAGGGAGAAGCTCAGGCCTCTCCCTGTTTGTGTGTATTTTTCCACAAGATTTTTTATTTAATTGACCCCGGTTTACAGACTATGTTAATGTAAATGGAGTTTTACAAGAGAGGTATCTATGAACTCACTTATTCTTATGTCAGCAGATTCATCATCAGGCTCAACAACAGCAAGCATGGCTTCAACAATCATAATGTTCGTTGCAATCATTGCAATTTTCTATTTCCTTATCTACAGACCTCAGAAGAAGAGAGACAAGGAAGCCAAGGACATGATTGCCGCAATGAAGAAGGGCGACAGAGTCGTCACAATCGGCGGTATCCACGGCACAATCGTCACAGTCAAGGACAAGACTGTCGTCATCAAGGTCGATGACAGCGCAAGAATCGAGTTCAGCAAGGAAGCAATCAGCTCCGTCGTAAGCAAGGATGCAGTGAAGACTGCCCCGAAGAAGGACGAGAAGAAGGAAGAGACTCCTGCAGTCGAAGAGAAGAAGGAAGAAGCTCCTGCAGTCGAAGAGAAGAAGGAGAATCCGGAAAACAGGGAAGAGGTCAAATAAGTACCGTTCAAGGCTTCGTCCGTGTGCATGTACCCGTGGAAAACCACGGGTATATTTGAAAGTAGTATGAAAGTTCTGACAGCATCAACCCTGGGTTTCTGCGGCGGCGTGAAAAGAGCCGTCTATCTTGCCTCACGTGCTCTGGAAAAAGCTACACGTGAAAACAGAAAACTTTATTTCTACGGGTCACTTGTACATAATGCCTCGGTCTGCAGACCGTTTTCCGAATATGGAGCGGTTGTGACTGAAAAGGCGGATGAGGTGGAGGAAAGGAGCATTGTCGTAATCCGCGCCCACGGGATAACGGACAGTGAAAGACATATTCTGGTGGAAAAGGGCGTGACGCTGATAGATGCGACATGTCCTGTTGTCGCGCACAGTCAGGCTCTCGTCCGTTCATCTGTTCTCCCCGTCCTCATATTCGGGTATCCCGGACACAGTGAAGTCGATTCACTTCTAGGCAGCACCGGGGACTCTGCTTCTTATGTCATTTCTTCCGAAAAGGATTTTGAAAGGATTGAAAAAGTTGAGTACAATTGTGTTGTGCAGACAACTTTTTCCGCTTCTCTTGCAGAGACCCTTCTTGAGAAGGCCGGAGAGGATGGCATACGGATCAGAATGCTGAACCGTATCTGTTCCGCTTCTGAGGAGAGAAGGAGAGCAGTGACCGACCTGTACGACGCCGTCGACGGTTTTGTTGTGGTCGGGGATGAGATCAGCGCCAACTCCCGCGAGCTTTTCAATATAGCCCGTGGAAGCGGGAAGCCGTGCTTTCTTGTCCGGGATGCAGAGAGTCTTCCCGCAGAGGTCTTTTCCCTCGGGACAGTCGGTCTGACTGCCGGAGCGAGCACGAGTGATGATGTTTACCTGAGGGTAAAGAGAAAACTGGAGGAGTAGATTATGTCAGAGGATCAGAAGGTCATCGTACCAATTCCGACTGTCAAGAGATTCCCTTCCTATCTGAGAATTCTCAGACAGTGTCAGAGCGAGGGGATGGAATATATCAGTGCAACGGTTCTTGCAGATGAGCTGGGGCTCAAACCCATTCAGGTCAGAAAGGACATCTCCTATACCGGAATCGAGGGAAAACCGAAGGTCGGATTCATCGTGAGCGAGCTCATTGATTACATAACGCGTTCTCTCGGCTGGGATAATTCGACGGAGGCTCTCATCGTCGGTGTCGGAAACCTCGGAAAGGCAATCAGTATGTACGAGGGTTTTGCCGCTTACGGCCTGAGCATCGTGGCCGCCTTTGACAGTGACAGTACGAAAATCGGAGGGAAGGTCGGCTCTCTTACCGTCAGACCCATGGAGGAGCTGGGACCGTTCATTGAATCGACGGGGATTAAAATCGCCGTAATCACTGTTCCCGCATCTGCTGCACAGAGTGTCGCCGACACTCTTGTCGGGTACGGAATAAAGGGAATCTGGAACTTTGCTCCTAAGGATCTCAAGATTCCGTCTGACGTCGTCATGCAGAGAACGGATCTGGCGACATCGTTTGCCGTGCTCTCTGTCAAGATGAGGAAGATGTTCGGTCAGGGAGGATCCTTCATCGATTACATCGAGTAGGTCCGGCACTTGATTACTTGAGGCGAAGAATATATCATTGAACCAACGACAGTGAAGGAGACGAGTAGTCCGTGATGCACCAGAGAGAGGGGAGTCTGCCAATGGCAGGTGTGAGACGCCCCGGCGGCAGCTGATGAAAACCACTCCGGAGTCGCCGTCCTCAAAGGGAAGCCGAGTATGGATGGCCGTAAGACAGGCGTGAACTTCACAATGAGCGTCCTTTTTTAGAGAAGGGAAGCAAGGTGGAACC
Organism: uncultured Spirochaetaceae bacterium; assembly: GCA_964552905.1. GTDB lineage: Bacteria > Spirochaetota > Spirochaetia > Sphaerochaetales > Sphaerochaetaceae > Ornithospirochaeta. The sequence goes on along the minus strand of CAZKIT010000080.1, from coordinate 1,644 downwards.
GCGGAGCCTTTACAGCTTCGTCCTTGCACGGAAGAAGTGTAAGGGTGATAGCTGTAAAGGCTTCACTTTTATAGGAGAGAAAAGGTATGGCAAAAGAAATTGATCTGAGCACACTGCGTCATTCGACGGCTCACGTCATGGCCGAAGCAGTTCTCATGATGTTCCCCGATGCACAGATTGCCATCGGACCGTCAATCGAGAACGGATTCTATTATGATTTCGACCTTCCGCGTGCCCTTACCGAAGATGATCTGGAAGTCATTACAAAGAACATGAGAAAGATCATCAACGAGGGAAGGGAATTCGTAAGAAAGGAAGTTACAAGAGACGAGGCAAGAGAGATCTTCAAGGATCAGAAATACAAGCTCGAGCTCCTCGATGCTATCCCGGAGGGTGAGATTGTCACCATCTACAACCAGGGTGCATTCACAGATCTCTGCCGCGGTCCGCATGTTTCCAATACAAAGGAACTCTGTGCAGACGGCTTCAAGCTCCTTTCCATCGCAGGTGCATACTGGAGAGGAAGTGAGAAGAACAAGATGCTCACACGTATCTACGGAACTGCATGGGGAAGCAAGGCTGACCTCAAGGCTTATCTTGATCACCTCGCTGACGTCGAGAAAAGAGACCACAGAAAGCTTGGCAAGGAACTCGATCTCTTCTCACTCCATGAGGAAGCAGGCCCGGGTCTTGTCTACTGGCACCCCAGGGGAGCAAGGGTTAGACAGGTAATCGAACAGTTCTGGAGAGAGGAACACTACAAGAACGGCTATGAGATGGTCTATACACCGCATGTCGGAAAGAGCTGGCTCTGGGAGACGTCGGGTCACCTCGGCTTCTACAAGGACGGCATGTATCCTCCGATGGAGATGGACAACACCGACTACTACGTCAAGCCGATGAACTGCCCGTTCCACATCATGATCTATCAGAACAGCAAGCGCAGCTACCGCGACCTTCCGTGCCGCTGGGCTGAACTCGGAACCGTCTACAGATACGAGAAGGCAGGATCCCTCCACGGTCTCATGAGAGTCAGAGGATTCACACAGGATGATGCACACCTCTTCGTAACTCCCGATCAGATGGACGACGAGATCATGGAGGTTCTCCGCTTCTCGCTGCACATGCTCCATTCCTTCGGCTTCAACGACATCCACGCATACATCTCGACAAAGCCCGAGAAGAGCGTAGGTGAAGTGGAGAAGTGGAATGCTGCAACAGAAGCCCTCAAGAAGGCTGTCGAGAAGGAAGGCCTCAGCTACGATATCGACGAAGGCGGCGGAGCATTCTACGGTCCGAAAATCGACCTCAAGATCAAGGATGCCATCGGAAGAGAGTGGCAGCTGTCGACTGTACAGTTCGACTTCAACCTCCCGGAGCGCTTCGGCATGACATTCGTCGACAAGGACGGCGTCGAGAAGAGACCGTACATGATCCACAGAGCACTTCTGGGATCCATTGAAAGATTCTTCGGTGTCCTTATCGAACACTATGCAGGAGCTTTCCCGCCATGGCTCAGCCCTGACCAGATTGCAATCATTCCTGTCGGCGAGATGGCTTATGACTATGCACGCGAAGTCGAGAAGAGCCTCAAGAGTGAAGGTTTCAGAGTTGCAACGGATCTTTCCGACGACAGAATGAACG
>CAZKIT010000079.1:0-7543 GCA_964552905.1 uncultured Spirochaetaceae bacterium | reverse complement strand
TGATTCACTACGTTGTCCTGACAACGGGAAGCTGCGGCAACTCGTACATCTTCCATGACGGGGTGACGAGCATCGTCGTCGACTGCGGCGTGACATACACGAAGCTCTATAACGGGATGACGGAGCACGGAATCGACCCCTCTTCTGTCGCCGCCATGTTCCTCACGCACCTGCACCCCGATCACGCAAAGGGTGTGGGCGTCTTCCAGCGCCGTACCGGGAAGGACGTTTTCGTCAGCGAGACATGCTGGCATAACGGAAAGACGGAGATGACGAAGTTGAAGATGGAAAGCAGAAACGTGAAGATGATGAGGTGGGGCGAGACAGTCCCGGTCGGTTCCTTCTCGGTAACGCCTTTCAAGACATCACACGACTCTCCGGGTTCCTGCGGCTACTATATAGTGAACGGCAGCGACACAATCTTCCTCATGACGGATACCGGCATTATCCCGGAAGAAGCCTACGCCTATGCGAAGAAGAGCAGAGTCAAGTTCATTGAATCCAACTACGACGAAAACATGCTCGATAACGGTCCTTATCCGCAGTGGCTGAAGGAGAGGGTGAAAGGACCCTACGGACACCTCTCGAATACGGACGCAGTGTCATTCGCCTGTGCCGTCTCGTCGTTTGGGGACCAGATTCACTTCATTCACGTAAGCGAGAACAACAACGACATAGAACTTCTCAGGACCTACGCCTTCTCGAAGATTCCGAGTGGCATCTTCTGCCATGCGGCGGAGAGGGGGGAGATGTTCGAGGGCTTCACGGACTGACACTAGGGCGTAGGGCAAAAAGAGAGGGGGTGACTTCTGCCACCCCCGCTTTGTTTATTCTGATTCTTCTCAGTTCTTCTTCATCATGCTTTCGATGGATTCGGACTTCTCTACGAGCTGACCGAAACCTTCGAGGAAGAGCTTCTTGACGTAGCATGCGAAGATCGAGACAGCGCCGAGGATGATCACGCCGATGATGAAGAATACAAGTGTGACAGCAAACGTGCCGTTTGCCTTGAACTTCTCGCCTTCGTCTCCGCATGCGAATCCGATAACTGCAACGATAAGCACGAGTACTGTGAGGACAATCTCGAGCTTCCAGAGAATGTTTACGACTTTCTTGATTTTTGTTCCAACCATTTTATTGTGTTCTCCTTGTTAAACCCGAGAAGAATAACACCGGAGGAAGGGAATGCATATGAAAAAAACGGGAGCATTTTTCACGCTCCCGTCGTCTTTGTCAGCCTCTCACGGCTTTCTTCTTCCTTGTTTCATATATCAAGATACCGATGACAAGACCGGTGAGGGCGGGACATATCCATCCCAGTCCAAGTGACGAGAACGGCAGATTCTTCAATAGTGCGATGATATGACTTATGACGGGAAGTGCCTGTGCGGATGAGGGGAGAGACGCAAGGAAGTCATATATGCATCCCACTGTCGTGAATGCGATTACCGAGTTGTAGACAGCCCTGTCGTTGTTGAAGAGCTTTCCGCAGAGTGCAAGAAGGGGAAGCGTTATCGTGAAAGGATAGAGGAACATGAGAACGGGGAGACTTATCGAGATGATGTTGCTCAGTCCTATGTTCGACACGAGGAATGAGAATGCCGTGAAGATGAAGACCCAAGCCCTGTAGCTCGGTCCCTTTTTGAAGAGTTCGGAGAATGTCTCCGAGCACGATGTGATGAGCCCCACGCTTGTCTTGAGGCAGGCAAGCGTCACGGTTATAGCCAGAATGTAGAAGCCTGCGGTTCCGAGGTAGTGGTGGGCAATCTCGGCCAGAGCAATGCCACCGTTGTCGCTGACGGCGAAGAGTCCTCTCGACTGGGCGCCGACAAGCGTCGTTGCAAAGTAGATGAGGGCCATGAGAAGGCAGCTGAAGACTCCCGAGAGGACGGTGTTCTTAGCTATGTCTCCCTCTTCTTTGACGCCGAGGCTCTTGATTACATCGACGACGATGATGCCGAAAGCGAGGGAAGCAAGCGCATCCATAGTGTTGTAGCCTTCTATGAAGCCCTTGAAGAACGGGGACAGGGAGTAGCTTTCGGCAACTTCGACTTCCTTCACGCTTATCGAAGGATTGAGAAGTGCGACGATTACGAGAATCGCGAGGAAGAGAAGGAAGGCGGGGTTGAGAATCTTTCCGACCCACGTGAGAATCTTTCCCGGATAGAGGGAGAAGAGAAGGGCCGCGATGAAGAAGAGCGATGTGAATATGAGGAGAAAGAGCTGGGAGTTTGCTCCTTCCGGCAGTATGTGCTCGATACCGACGGTGAATGAAGTGGTCGCGCATCTCGGGATGGCGAAGCACGGCCCGATCGAAAGATAGAGCGCGCACGTGAAGAACATGGCGAAAAAGGGATTGACCTTGCTTGAGAGATCGTACAGTCCTGTGGACTTGCTCATTCCCAGTGCCGCGACTCCCAGCAGCGGAAGTCCTACTCCTGTGACGAGGAATCCGAGCGTTGCCGGGAGAAATGCGCTACCGGCCTCCTGCCCCATGTGGACAGGGAAGATGAGATTGCCGGCCCCGAAGAAAAGGCCGAACAGCATGCTTGCGACATAAATGTACTCTTTGATTGTCAGATTCTTCTTCACCTTGGTAAGTCCTTTGGTTTTCACGATTAAATATTACTGTTGATAATAACACGTGAAAATTATCATCAATCATAGCAGAAGATTCGAAATAATAAAGGGAAATTTTCGGATATTTCGTTTTTTTTAGTCATTTTCCTTGAAATACAAGAGATTAAGGGCGGACTATGAGATTCTGACGCAAAAAAAATCCGACTCTGATGAATCGGATATATAGCAAGGACAGGACTCGGACCTGTGACCGACCGGATATGAGCCGGTTGCTCTACCAACTGAGCTACCTTGCCGCAACAGAAAGACAATAAACGTTTTCAATTCCCTTCGTCAATAGCTTTTTGTAAAGTTTTTACTGTAGACACACTCCGCTTGCCACTTGTAGAATGAATAGCAGTTTGATAAGGGGATTCAAGGTTTAAATGGATAACAGACAACCTCAGGAAATAGATCTTTTGAAGCTTGCCATGGTGCTTCTCTCAAAGTTCTGGCTGATCATATTGGTCACGCTTCTCTTTGCTGCCGTGGCGTTCGGATACACGAAGTATTTCGTCGACCCGGAATACGAGTCAGTGAGCAAACTCTACGTATTCAATTCGACGGAGAAGAGCACGACGGGACAGGTGTCTAGTTCCGATATCTCGACATCGAAGATTCTCGTCAATACATATATAGTCATACTCGAGTCTAACTCTGTCCTCGACCAGGTCTGTGACACGATCAAGGAACACCAGGGACAGGAGGGATTCGAATACCTCGGAACGAGTGAATACACTCCCGAGAGAATAAGGAAGATGCTTTCGGCATCCTCCATCAACAACACCGAGTCCTTCCAGATAGTCGTTACGGCTACCGATGCCTACGTTGCGAAGTTCATCAACGACGCCATCCTCTACTTCCTCCCCGACGAGATAATCAGGGTCGTCAAGGCCGGTGCCGTCGAAATCATAGACACGGCGACGCTTCCGACAAAGCCGTCGAGTCCGAGCATTGTGAAGAACACGGCCCTGGGCGGACTTCTGGGCTTCGTCTTCATCTGTGCTATCATCGTCGTATTCTCCCTTCTCGATACCCGCATCCACAACGAGGACGACATCTCGGACGAGTTCCGTGACACCCCGATAATCGGTGTCATCCCGACATTCAGGGGAACACCGTCCGAAAAGGCGGAGACGGGTCATATGAAAAGAGATGCAGAGGCTGAGCATAGCCACAGCGTTCCCGATTCCCCTCGTGAAGAGGCCGGAAGCGGAGAGACGAAACCCTCAGTCGATGAAGATGATGACGACTGGGAGGAGGAGTGATGAAAATGAAGGAAAAGAACAAGATCCAGGATAAGATCAATCTCGTTGACTCCTCGTCTCCGTTCGGTGTCGTCGAGGCGTACAAGACGCTGAGAACCAATCTTCAGTTCGTATGTCCCCATTCGGGATGCAAGGTCATATGTGTGACGAGCTCCATCGCACATGAGGGAAAGAGCAGCACATCCGTCAATCTTTCACTCGATATATCTGCATCGGACCAGAAGGTCCTGTATATCGACGCAGACATGAGGGCAAGCCATATCGCGGAGGATCTCGGACTGAGAAAAAGCCACGGTCTGGCATCGCTTCTTGCTTCTGGCGATATCGATGAAGAACGTTTCCGTTCATTCGTGCAGCATATCGGAGAGAATGAGAATCTCGATGTGATAGTAGCGGGAAAGAGACCGCCCAATCCTTCGGAGCTTCTCAACAGCGAGAGAATGACGGAGTTCCTGGAGAGAGCAAAGGCGAAGTACGATTACATCATCATCGACGGCGCTCCCATCGGAATCGTCTCTGATGTTCTTGTCCTTGCTCCCCACATTGACGGATACGTCATTGTCGTCAAGGCCGACGTTACGACGAAGTTCATGCTCCGTGACACCCTCAAGGCCGTGGAGAGAGTCGGAGGCAAGACGCTCGGTGTCGTTCTCAACGGCGTCAGAACAAAGGGCTCCGGTTACGGCCGCTATGGTAAATACGGCAAGTACGGCAAATACGGCAAGTACGGAAAATATACCGATTATTCCTGATTGTGGGAAATTCATGAAGATGAGGTGACCCTATTGTGGATTTTGCCTCATTCCTCTTTCTTCCATCCCCTTACTCGTTTATCATCCAGAGAGCAGAGGGGATTTTTCTTTTCACTCTGTGTAACTATGGAAATTCCAGCTTTATGCTGTTATTTTTTCCCCTTCCGTTGTCGCCGGAAGGGGAATCTTTCTTTTCTATCTGAGTTTGAATGTCATTACCACGGGCTGGTGGTCCGAGTAGGCATAACCCGTGTCGACCACCTCGCTTACAGCTTCTATGTTGTCGCTGACGATGAAGCCGTCGACTATGGTCTCGTAGTTGACGCCCCTGGTATATGGAATGTCGGCAGAGCGGCATGTCGCCGTCTCGAAACCGTTGGACGGTTTCACAATGCGGAAGGTGGAGGGGAGATCCTCGTCACGGAGTATATTGACCCAGTCGGGCTTTGCCATCTCGCCCGGGAAGGCCTCGACGTATTCCTCTCCGAGAGCATGGTTGAAGTCGCCGCCGACGATTACATAGTTGCCCCTGGCGTATTCGTCTTCAAGGTAGTTTATGAGCATCTCCAGCTGCTGTGTCCTTATTACACCGCCTTCATCATATGCCGACATATGGCTGTTGATGACGACGAGTTCCTTTCCGTTCTTGACGCTGTAGCGCTGGACGGAGAAACAGCGGTCGAGGTCCGCGACCTTCGTGATGCTGTCAGAAACCGGGTAACTCACTCTTGTCGCCTCGGAGCATCTGTAGTAGGAGAGGGTGAGAAGACCCGCATTGGCGATGCCGTGCGGATCCATGAGGGGAAGATTGAGCCACGAGGAGTGGAAATTGACGGCGAACGTGGAGCACATCTCCGGGAATGTGGCTTCATAGTAGCTCTTCATGTCGATTCCGTACGACCTGGTGGAGGGAGTGTCAACTTCCTGAAGAAGAATGAAGTCCGCATCGATTTCTCTCAGTACCGCTGCAGAGCCGGATGTGTTGTTCACGACATCCTCCATGTCGATGCCCTTTCCGTAGATACCTGTCGTCACATTCCCGTTCTTCCAGGTGGAAGTATCCATGAAAAAGGAGTAGGACGGAGAGTATGCTCCGAAGCCGACGTTGTATGTCACGATGGAGTATTCCTTGTTGTCCCTCAGAACGAGGGATGTGTTGTTCTCGATTTCGAGTTCGGTCACATCATCAAGTCTCGAATAGGTGAGAAGCACGTATGCACAATAGACGGCGGCGACGACGACAAGACCGGCGATAATCAGGAGTACGGCCTTCAGAATGTTCTTCAAAGTCTTTTTCATTCTTTCATTATACCTGAAATGAAGGGGGATGAAAGATACAAAAGAAAGCATGCATGTTGAATTCAGTCTCACTCATGGGCTAAACTTCCGGTGAGGAAGAATATGGCAAACAGCAAATCAATCATCACCGTGGTCGGCAAGGACCAGGTTGGCATCATAGCAAGGGTGACAAGTTACCTCTACAGGGCGAACGTCAACATAGAGGACATAACACAGTCCATCGTCCGGGGCTACTTCAACATGATGATGATAGTCGACACATCATCCGCCGACAGGGACTTCCTGGTCCTTTCCAACGAGCTCGAGACGCTCGGAAAGGAGATCGGAGTCATCATCAAGCTTCAGAGAGAAGACATCTTCGAGAGCATGCAGAGAATATGATAAACATAAACGAAGTAATCGAAACAAATACGATGATAGAGAAGGAGAACCTCGACGTGAGGACAATCACGATGGGAATCTCTCTCCTCGACTGCATCAGCGACAGTCTTCCCGTCCTCTGTGACAATATATATAACAAGATTACGACACTTGCGGAGAATCTTGTCTCCACGGGACAGGACATAGAGCGCGAATACGCAATCCCCATCGTCAACAAGCGCATCTCCGTCACCCCGATAGCACTTGTCGGTGCTGCGGCATGTAAAAAGAGCGAAGACTTCGTGGAAATCGCAAAGACCCTCGACAGGGCTGCATCCGCTGTCGGCGTGAACTTCCTCGGCGGCTACTCTGCACTCCCCGCAAAGGGTATGACGAAGGCCGAGGAGATGCTGATCCGTTCGATTCCCGACGCCCTCAGCGTGACGGAACACATCTGTGCATCCGTCAACCTCGCGTCCACGAAGACGGGAATCAACATGGATGCCGTCGCCCTGATGGGAAGGATAGTGAAGGAGACAGCCGAGAAGACGGCGGACAGGGACAGCCTGGGATGCGCGAAGCTCGTCGTCTTCTGCAACGCTCCCGATGACAACCCGTTCATGGCGGGTGCCTTCCACGGAGTTACCGAGACCGATGCGGTAATCAATGTAGGGGTATCGGGCCCGGGCGTCATCAACCATGCTCTCCAGAGTGTGAAGGGAAAGGACTTCGGCGTTCTTGCAGATACGATAAAGAAGACGGCTTTCAAGGTTACGAGACTGGGACAGCTCGTGGCGCAGGAAGCTTCGAAGAGACTTGGTATTCCGTACGGAATAGTCGATCTCTCCCTTGCTCCGACTCCGGCTGTCGGTGATTCGATTGCAGAGATTCTCGAGAGCATGGGACTCGAGAGAGTGGGGGCCCCGGGTACGACTCTCGCCCTGGCACTCCTCAATGACCAGGTGAAGAAGGGCGGCATAATGGCCTCCAGCTACGTCGGAGGACTCAGTGGTGCCTTCATACCTGTCAGCGAGGACCACGGCATGATAGAGGCCGCGGAAAAAGGCTCGCTTACAATCGAGAAGCTCGAGGCAATGACATGCGTCTGCTCCGTCGGACTCGACATGATCGCCGTTCCTGGCTCCACGAGCGAAAGTACGCTCAGCGGTATAATCGCGGACGAGATGGCCATCGGCATGATAAACCAGAAGACAACGGCCGTGAGGATAATCCCGGTTATCGGAA
>CAZKIT010000078.1:0-7550 GCA_964552905.1 uncultured Spirochaetaceae bacterium | reverse complement strand
CACGTTCTCGTCAGGGATGGTTCGAGATTGAACGCATTGACGGCTCTTCGATAACGCTCGTGAGTGAAGACGACTTCGAAATAGGGTGCATGGGTTAGAAGTTTCCTGAAAATCTGAAAGTCTTCAAGATGGTGGGGAAGAAGAGAACCGGACAGGCAGGCTTCATGTCTGATGATAAGTTTGAATACAGAATCGCGGCAGCACATAAGGTTCCGTATAAGAAGCCTGTATTCCAATAAGGAAAGGGTTTCTTTGGTGTCCTGCCGTTGCAGGAAAAAGGAAGCATGTGTTCTACGGTGGCTTTACTTTATCTCCGGTAATATTCTGAAAACCTTTACTTTTCTGTTCACATACGGGGAAATAAGTAAAGGTAATAGATGGGAAGGCAATGATTTCATCTACAGGCGGCTCGATGAGAAAGGAATCAGGAAACAGCCCTGACCGGGGGAATCGGCCTGTCAGGAACGGTTGCAAAGATTGCAAAGGGGGAAAAGCCGGGGCCCAGCGGCAATGACAGACTGTAGTGCATCGGGATACGTGCAGAGGACGTGAATAATCATACACGGTGCCGGATATTTTTTCCTGAAATAAAGGTGGAAGGTGCTCTCTCTTCTGTTGTACACTGTTGAACAAAGGTCGTTCACAGTGAAGATTTTCTATTTTTTCTTTAACCTCTTCTGGAGTGCGCTGTTCTACATTCCGCTCCCGGGAGGAAACAGACTCGGTATTCCGCTTCTCGTTCTCATTCTCATTCCGCTCGGAATCTTCTATACGATATATCTCAGGGGAGTACAGTTCAGGAAGTTCCCCCTCATGATAAAGCTCACACTCGAGAAGAAGGGCGCCCATCCCGGAGCACTCTCAGGCATGCAGGCGCTTCTCGTCTCGACAGCGACGAGAGTCGGCATGGGCAACCTGGTCGGCGTCGTCGCGGCAGTATCTGCAGGCGGCCCGGGCGCCGTCTTCTGGATGTGGCTGAGTGCGCTTCTCGGAGGAGCCACGGCATTCGTCGAAGGAACACTTGCCCAGAAGTTCAAGACCGAGGACAAGCTTTACGGCGGCTTCAAGGGAGGCCCGGCCTACTATCTTGACCACCTTTACAGGGGAAAGAAGAAAAAGAGCGTCATCGCAGTGCTTTTCGCTCTTTCGGGTCTTCTCTGCTGGTGCGGAATAAGCCAGGTAATCGGCAACTCCGTGACATCGGCGCTTGATAATGCATTCAACATCGACCCGCTGGTGTCGACGATAGTTCTCGTCGCGCTTTCTGCAGTCATAGTTCTCAGAAAGAACACGACAGTGAAGGCCGTCGATGTAATTGTTCCGGTAATGGCTGTTCTCTATTTCTGTGTGACTCTCTTCATCATCATCCGTAACATCACTCTCATACCGTCTGTCATCGCTTCGATCTTCCGTGAGGCCTTCAACGTCAGAAGCGCAGTCGCCGGAGGACTCGGTGCCGTCCTGATGAACGGCGTCAAGCGCGGTCTCTTCAGCAATGAAGCAGGGTCCGGAAGCGCACCGTGCGCTGCTGCAGCGGCATCAGTCAGCAATCCGGTGAATGCAGGACTCCTGCAGTCACTCGGCGTCTTCATCGACACAATCGTTATCTGCTCGTGCACGGCATTCATAATGCTCCTCTCTCCCGAGAGCGTAACTGCAGGAAAGACCGGAATGGACCTTCTGCAGAGTGCGATGGTCTATCATATGGGACAGGCGGGAAGCATCCTCATTGCCGTCACGCTCTTCCTCTTCTCGTTCTCGACATTCATCGGAGTGCTTTTCTATGCCAGGAGCAATGTCAGCTACGTCTTCGGAGAGAACTGGCTGAGCCAGACACTCTACAAGATTCTTGCCCTTGTCATGCTCTTCATCGGAGGACTGGCCGAGTACACCTTCGTCTGGGACCTCGGAGACTTCGGAATCGCCCTGATGACTGTTTTCAACCTCTTTGCCCTGCTGCCGCTGAGCAGGATGGTCAGAGACATGCTCTCCGACTATGAAAAGGATCTCAGGACCAGGAAGATAAAAAAATGAGGATTGAGGACAGGAGAGTCTGACACATATGCATTCAATACGGAAGAGGCTGGGGAAACCGCAGCCTCTTCTGCATGAAGAGGGCATCCGGATGAAGTATCGTGATGACGGCCGGTTCAACCTTTGCTGGAGAGGACTGACGCGGCTTCAGATACACGGAAGGCGGAGAATGCGGCGTCTTCCATCCCGTTGTCCGGGAACGGAGAGAAAGCGGATTTCCTGTCCGGGTACTCTATCAGTGAGGATGCGGCAGGAAAAGGGTAGCCTCGGTTCCGGAAAAAGGTAAGAATAGAACATATGAAGAAAACAGCAGCAATATTCATCATGATGCTCATCGTGTTTTCTCTCACGGCCGGCAGCTTCTATGCCGGAGCCGGGAGCGGAGTGGGTGTCAATTCGATAATCAGCGGGGAGAACTACAGAGGTTACACATACTCTCCATCTTCCGGCTATTCTCTCTCGGCCGATGTCCTTTACTCATTCAATGACTGGGCCGGCATCGGGAGCGGAATCACATTGAGCGGTAGGAACTATGTCCTTGAAAGATACTACAGGGGATCGGCGATACAGAACCTCAAAATAGATAACGTCTTCATTGAAATCCCGGTACTTGCAGTCTTCACGACTCCTTCCTACAAGGGATTCTCCCTCTTCGGTTCTGTCGGAGGCTATGCCGGCTTCTGGGCATGGGGAAAAGAGAAGGGCGAGTCGTCGGGCATCAACATGAGCGAGGCTTCTTCTGTCGACCAGAAGACGGATCTGAGCCGCAGGAACAGGTTTGAGGCGGGATTCCGGGCGAAGCTCGGATGCTCCGTTGACTTCTCACGCCTCAAGGTGCAGTTCTCACTCGGCTATGATCTCTCCCTTACAGACATGAACCTTTCCCAGAAGAAGGGAGGCTATCCGCTGTATAATTCGACGTTCACAGTCGGCTGTGCTCTCATGTGGAGGCTGACACGATGAAAAAGACGATGATTACATTAATTGCAGTTCTGCTTCTTGCCCTCACGTTCACGTCCTGCACGAACGACATAAAGGATCCCGAGAAGATCTTCAGTGGTGAAAGCTGGGCGGAAATCTTCGAAGAGTACTGGACGGTCATGGACGAGGAGTACGTCCATTTCTCGTATGAGGAGACAGACTGGGATGCCGTATATGATGAATACGCACCCGCGTTCAGCTTGCTCGACTATTCGGATGCAGACGACTGCTTCACGGCATTCGGTTATTTCAATCACATCCTTCTCAATCTCTCCGATTACCATTACAGACTCATAATCGAGACGAAGAGCGGCTACACGTATGATGCCCGCCCGTCTCTTCTGAACAAGTGGAAGAAGACGGGAGGTGATGTCGATGAGCTTCCTGACATAAGGACGGGGAAGACAAGTGCAAGCTATGTCTACTACTCCGTGAAAGGCGGAAAAAACAGTCCGATAACATCATCCGTCCGCACGGCAGAATACCTCGACAAGGCAGTCGACGGCTATTCGGAAGTCACGAAGCTGAAGGAGAACGGGGCATTCCATACGTCATCATCAGTCGTCTTCCTTGAAACAGGAGAGGCGGAATTCCCCGACAGTTCGAACCTTTCCATGTTCTACAAGTTCGTGGTCTCTCCGTTCGAACTGGATGATACGAGCTGGTTCTGCGGTGTTACAAAGAGCGGTGTACTCTACATCTACTTCTCGAAGTTCGTGAAACCCGGACTCCTTGATTATTTCTACAGTCTCTATAACTACGACAGTCTGACACCCCGGGAACAGGAGGCATTCGTTAAGAACTACAGCAAGGAGAAGAAGTGCTACGATATGGTGATGGCATCATCGGAGAGTGAGGAGAAGAAGCTGATCACTGGAATATGCAGGTACGCAACCTGGCTCAAGGACGCAGTAAGCAGCAGCAGGGTCACGCTCGGGAACGGTTCGACAGTCGACATAAAGGGAATCGTGATAGACCTCAGAAACAACGGGGGCGGCTATGCGGCCTTCTATCAGGAGTTCATGGGACTTTTCTTCGCTTCCGACAGGACAGTCGGATACACTCAGATGAAGACGGGCTTCTCACGCTATGATACGGGACCGTGGGTCGAGTACAGACTCGGTACATACAACACCTCCCTGAAGGAGGATTACAGTGGAAGAGTCGCAGTCATCACGAACGGCTGGTCCGTCTCATGCTCGGAGCTTACGACGATTACTACAAAACTCCTTCCTTCTTCACTCCGCTTCGGTTCCACCACATTCGGCGGCACATGCGCCCTCATGGACAGAACCGTCTACCACTCCGGACCCTATACGCACGGTTCCCTCACGGTAAGAACGACGACAGTGAGATACAAAGCGTCGGACGGCACGAGCTACGAAGCCGTCGGAATCGTCCCCGATGTCGAGATACCTCTCGACACGGAGAAGGACGTCAGGTTCGAAGCTGCAGTGCAGTGGGCTGCAACGGAAACTCTTCCGCCTTCGGCGACATGACAGAGAGAAGGAGGCTTCTTCAAAGGCCTCCTTTTCTAAAAAATCTACCTGGAAACTATTGAAGATAATTGTTGCAAAAAAAACAAACACCATGTTAGTATGTTTGAAAAGAAACATATTTTCAAGGATAGGTAGATTATGAAAAGCTCCAGAAACAATTTCTGCAACAAGCGCATTCTTACAGGGTTCTTCCTGCTTCTTTCCGTAATGATACTCTCAATCTCATGCGGTAATGATCCGTTCTTCCACTATATGACGGTCAGGAATTTCAAGGGGGAAACAGTCAGGACGTTCATCGTCAGTGACGGAGACTATACACTCCCGGAAGAAATGGAAGGTCTTGAGAATATACTGGAATGGGTTTATTGCGATAAGACATATGCTCCGGGAGAAAAGATTGCCGTCAGCAAAGACAGTGAGATAACGGCTGTAACGGGGATAATTCTTACTGTTGACAACGACAACGGCACAACGCAGCCTCTTGTTGTCAAGGAAGGTGATACTACGGTCACTCTTCCCGATGCACTCGGAACAAGAGCAGGTTATGCTTTTGACGGCTGGCTTGTGGGTGATGTTCTCAAGAATGCCCTTGACGTTGTCGACTTCTCCTCCGACATGAAAATCAAGGCTAAGTGGACTGTTGTCTACACAGTAACATATGATGCAAACAGCGGAACGGGTACCATCTCACCCGATACTTTCAGAGCCGACGAAGCCGGTGTTGCCGTTTCGGGCGGCACAGGGTTCAGCCGTGGAACTTCCAAACTTGCATCCTGGAATACCTGTGCGGATGGGAGCGGCACTGAATACAAGCTCGGCGAAACTTATACCGGGAAGGCAGATGTCACACTCTATGCAGTCTGGCGTGACGAAGTGACTGTTACCTTCGATATGGACAACGGAACCCCAGCTGAGCCGGCACAGACCATAACGTATGGAACAAACGCAGCAAAGCCGACAGCAGATCCGACAAGAACAGGCTATATCTTCCTCGGGTGGGTCGATAAGGACGGTGCAGTCTTTGATTTCGATAATACCGTTGTTATTGAAGATATCACAATCAAGGCAAATTGGGAGAAAGAATACTTTATCGGAGATAAGGGACCCAGCAACACCGGATATGTCTTCTTGAAGACTGCAAAGAGTCCTGCCGGTTACAACTATGCCGAAGCTTTCTACTACTCCCCGACTGCTACATGGACTTCAACAAACAGACAACTTGTAAACAAGTCTTTCTCCGTCGGCGGGTACTACTGGCGTTTACCCAGTATCAGCGAGCTGCAGGCACTGGTTACCAACAAGGCAACAATAACAGGGAAAGGAGGCTCTCAGGTATATACCAAGGATCTTGTCTGGTCCGGTGATGAGGTCGATTCTAGTAATGCGAAGACGTTCACTCTCAGTACAAGCAGTGAAGGGCAGGATTCAAAGAGCGCATATCACAGTGTTATACTCGTCAGAAGTTTCTAACCCTGGTACAGAGGCAGAAGCTTCTATACGGCTCTCCGCTTCAATTTGAAGTGGAGGGCTTTTTCGTGACACCGAAGACGGAGATATTCACCCGTATGTGCATTCTCTTCTTGTAGAGAAGGCCGGTTGATTCTAGAATTCCGGGTATGAAGGATTTTCTTACACTTGCAAGGGAAAGGTGTTCCATCCGCTCCTATGAGAAAAGAAAGGTCGAGAAAGAGAAGAGAGACCTCATTCTCGAGGCCGGGCGTCTCGCTCCGACGGGATGCAACCGCCAGGGACAGAGACTCATCGTCGTCGAGAGCGAAGATGGGCTGGAGAAAGTATCTGAAGCAGGCCACACATACGGCGCACCCATGGCTGTCGTCGTCTGCATGAAGAAGGGTGGCTCGTGGATACGACCCTCGGACGGCAGGAATCTCATGGATACAGACGCATCAATCGTCACCGACCATATGATGATGGAGGCTTCGGACCTCGGGCTCGGAAGCTGCTGGATCTGCAACTTCGATGCCGGAGTGCTGAGACGCGGACTCTCGATTCCCGATGATATCGAACCGGTGAATATCCTCCTTGTCGGCTATGCAGCCGGGAAGGGAAACGAGAAGAGCCGCAAGCCCCTTTCCGATATGGTGTCATACAGATAATGCCGACAGTTGAGGAAACATTCAAAAGACTGGAGAAGTCTCCCTTCCGCTCGCGTTTCCACCTCTCCGATAAGGACAGGGCCTACATCGCCGACAGGGGACTCGATACGATAGAGCGTCACGCAGCGGATTTCATCCGCACACGTATCGCACCGGCATCCATTCCGAATGACGGGAAGCAGACCCCGATGCGGGGCCATCCCGTATTCGTTGCCCAGCATGCCTGTGCCGTCTGCTGCAGGGGATGTCTCGAGAAATGGTACCGTGTACCGAAGAACACGGAGCTTACGGAAGACCAGCAGAGGAGGCTCGTGAAGCTCCTCATGGCCTGGATAAGAAAGGAACTTGAGGGAAAGTGAGGGCCGTCCTTCCCGGAGCATATGATTCAGATACTGCTTCATTGAGAGAGCAGGATATCCTGCTGTCCGTTAATGGGTAAAAGCCCGTAGTTTGAGGCATAAGTCAAAGGAGGGCTTCACACAGAAGCGACCGCTCCCCGTCCTTCTTAAAACACTTGACTGTCATGTAATAACCATCAGTTTCTAAAGAGAGCTGAAAGAGACAGGTGTTATTGTTTGTATCGGTTCGAAACGAAAAGGAAGATGGATTATCAAGAAGTGATTCTTTGAGCTTCCATGGAGACATTATCCGCTTATGACCGAGGATAATAGATAGTACGATGGAACGCCGGTTGGAAATCATGAAAAACACCGGCGTCCTTTTTCAAGGTGCCGGTGCCTTTTATTCAGCGAGGCAAAGAGGATTCGAACCTCCGACCCTCAGTTCCGGAAACTGATGCTCTATCCACTGCGCTATTGCCCCGAATCATCACCAGTATGATAATACATTTCCGCGTCGAGGGAAATTGCCCTTAACGAAGAAATGGAATCCGGAGGAAAAACGGAAAACCTCAAGCCGG
>CAZKIT010000077.1:0-7597 GCA_964552905.1 uncultured Spirochaetaceae bacterium | reverse complement strand
ACCCTGAATCTTTCATTGGAAGGATTGACGAAAGTTCCCATGTTCAGCAGCCTCCTGTTTTCCGGAATACAATCAAGAATAAAGCTTCTGAATCTTTCTATCATCTGATGGAAATCAATAGCAAGAGAAAGATGGATTCTCCGTCCCCTGCAGTTTCTATATTAATTTATTTCATGTAAATGAGTAACACTTACTCGACAAGAAGAATTATATCCCAGTCGGGAATTGTCTGGGATGTACGGAGAGTGAACTTCGTGTAGCCTCTGTTGAGAGCCAGAACCTTTTGAGGAAGACGCCAGAAATCGTCGATTCTGTGATAGACGGAAAGTATGAGCTTCGGTCTGTACTCTCCGATGACTCTCCGTCCTCCCTCGAGTATCTTCTCCTCGTCTCCCTCGGCGTCGAACTTGAGGACTGTCGGTCTCCTTCCTTCGAGTGCAATGTCGAGAGTTGTCGTGGTTCTTTCCTTTCCTTCCTGAGAACGGCTGTTACCCCGTCCCTCTCCGCTGGAGAACGGGACAAACTCAACCCTGTCGGAAAGAAGTGCGTTACAGAGGGTTATCCTCTCCCTTCCCCAAAGTCTCTTCTGAGCTTTCCTGAAGCTTCTTCCGTCGGGCTCGAAGGCCACGATTTCGCGGTAGCGGCCGTCTGTCAGATCAAGGAATCTTTCGACTGTGTCGCCGTCGTATGCCCCGATGTCGACAAAGGTCTCGTCAGACGTGAAGTGGAGGTTTTTCCAGCTTTCCTTCTCGTCCTCTCCGACAGGAAGAAGGTATGAAATGTCTCCGGTGAGACGGAAGGAGATTATCGCGTCGAATACAGTGCGGCTCCTTTCATCCGTAAGGAGAGTACATAGCTTTTCATAGTCTTTACGGTGTTCACTGTAATACGCGGCATCGAACGGAAGACCTCTCTCGTCAAGAAGGAGACAGGGACAGTAGAACTCGTTCTCCCCGGCGATGCGTACGATGTTTCCGATTGTCTCTCTGTCGTGTGTGCCGAAGCCCATGACGACTGCCATACGCCCCCATATTCTTCTTGCGTCCTCGTAGGAGAGCACTCTGAAGGAATGGAATGTACGGTTACGGACGAAGGAGGATGAAGCGAAGACGCCGCATATCCTGACGCCGATTCTCCCGAGATAATCTATCAGTTTATCTGCAGCGTCTCCCGTGCCGTACAGAACGACGGGAAGCTCAGTCTCCTTTATCCTTCTCCAGAAATCCTCTAGCATTCCACGCTCTCCCTTTCAAGTCCCCTTCTGTCCCTTATCATGTAGACACCGCGGCTCTTTCTCTCGATTAACCCTTCTTCCTCGAGACTGCTGAAGACATTGAGAAGATGGCGGTAGCTGACACAGAGATACTTTGAGGCCTCGCTGTGACTCATGGTGTATATGCCTTCTCTTTCATGCGCAAGTATGTAGGACGAGAGTCTTCTCTTCAGGGGAAAGCTCACAGAGGACGCCATCTGCATGTTCACACGGAAGAGCTTGCGGGCAACATAAAGGGCGAGATTACGGAGAAATACCGCATCCGAGAGCAGTCTTTCCTTCACTTCTCCCGTGTCGATGACGTAGGCCTTCGTTTCCGTGACGGCCTCCACAAGCGACGTGTACTTCTGCACTCCCAGGAGCTCCAGTTCACCGTAGAATGCAGGAGAGGGAGCATAGTCGAGCGCAGTGAGTTCGCCTTCGGGATAGATGTACGAGCACTTCGTCTCACCCGAGAGTATGTATATGAGTCTTCCCCCGTCGTCCCCGATATTGAAGATGACCTCCCCCTTCGCGTATTTCACTTCTTGTGTATACGGTGTGATGTCGAAAGAGAAGAGAGAAAGAAAAGCTTTGTCCACAGCAGACCCCGAATGTGATATTTATCATATTCTCTCCTTCTTCTTTAGGCTATACCTCACTTATGGATTTATACTCTCTCTTCGTACAGGCAATAGGGTTCATTCCCTCTTTCATCTCGATTCTCTCGATACAGCTGGAGAACAGGAAGAAGATTCTCATCATGCAGCTCATCGCGGGCTTCATGTGGGTGACCCACTACTATCTTCTCGGGGCCTACACGGCAGTGCTGACGAATTCAATCGGAATATTCAGAAGCACGATATCATACTTCAATGACAGGAAGTGGGCGAAGAGCATCCTCTGGCTCTTTCTCATCATCGCACTCTCGGCCTTGGCAAGCATCATGACCTGGGCGGGATGGATATCGATTCTGCCCTCTGTTTCCCTCATATGCACGGCAACGGGATTCTGGATCCATGACCTCCGTATCACGAGAATCCTGATGGTGGTCCAGTCTCCCTGTCTTCTCGTCTACGATATCGCGACAGGGAGCTGGGGCTGTGCGGTAATCGAGGCCGTGGCCTTCCTCTCGTTCATCCTTGCAATCGTCCGGCTCGATATCATTCCATCCCTAAGAGAGAGGAAAGAGTCCGGAGTGAACCGGTAAGACTTGTCATCTTTCCTTTCACCGGAATACCGTCCGCCTCAAGCATTCCTTTAAGCTTCAGGCCCTCGGTGAGGAAGTAGCTGTCGCACTCTGCCGCCGCCTCCATCGTGCCGTCGCTCCTCACCTTTCCGTTCTCGAGCAGAATGACGCGGTCGGCATACTCTGCAGCCTCCTCGCTGTCGTGAGTCGTGAAGATGACGGTCTTTCCCTCGTTTCTGAGCTTTCTCATTATTGCATAGACCGTTTCCTTTCCTTCCCCGTCAAGACCTGATGTCATCTCGTCAAGGACGAGGGTGGAACACTTCATGGCAAGAACACCTGCAAGCGCCGCCCTCCTCTTCTCTCCTCCGGAGAGTGCAAGAGGAGAGACATTCCACTTCTCCTCTCCGATTCCGACCATCCTCAATGCTTCCTCAGCGTCCGCTCTTCTCTCCTTTTCACTGCGTCCCTTATTTCCGGGACCGAACTCCACATCCTTTATGACAGTCTCCTCGAAGAGCTGTGTCTCGGGGTACTGGAAGGCGAGAGCGACGTCGTCCGTATTGCCTTCAACCGTCCCCTGTGTCGGCTTCCTGAGACCGTTGAGGAGCCTTAACAAAGTGCTCTTCCCGCTTCCGCTCCTGCCGATCACGGCAGTGATCTCTCCTTCCCTGAATGCCAGGGTTATTCCATCGAGTGCCTTCTTCTTTCCTTCCGGATAGTCATAGCTGACGTCTTTAAGTGTTATGTCCATAATTCAAGTCCGCCTTTCCTTTTCAGGTGTCCGCTTTCATACATAGAGAAGCTTCTCGCAGAGAAAGCAGAGTACGGCGTAAAGAAGGACGACGAGGTACCCCCACACATCCTTCTCTGTGTATCTCATCGGATAGAGCCGTGTACTTCCCTCTTCGCTGTAGCCCCTTGCATCGAATGCAAGTGCAAGTTCGTCAGCTCTGTGGAATGCGCTGACGAAGAGAGGAACAAGAAGAGGAAGCGAGTGACGGCACTTTCCTGCGATTGTCCTGTCATCGAACGAGCAGCCCCTGCTCTTCTGTGCGTCCGCTATTCTCCCCGCCTCGTCCACGAGGAGAGGGAGGAAGCGGAAAGCTATCATTATGATTGTCGCGAAGATGTGCACCGGTTTTTTCATTATCCCCTTTCCCAGCGCCTTTTCGATTCCGCCTGCAATGTCCTTCGGCCTTGTTGTCAGCGTCAGCATCGACGATGAGAGAACAGTGAGAACGAGGCGTGAAACCATGAAGAAGGCACGCCTGGGTCCGTTATCCTCGAAGAGGACAATCAGAAGCGCGAAGAAGAGAAAGAGGATGAAGGGTTTTAAAAGGCCCTTTGTTATGTATCTGAGGGGTATTCTGCCCGCTCTTATGACAAAGAGGAGGAAGAGCGCCGAGAGAAGGAGTGTCACGATACCGGAAAAATAGAAGAGCGTGACTATATAGAGAAGGAGAGAGAAGAGCTTCGTCCTGCTGTCGAGCCGGGACAGCGGGTTCTCGCCTTTCCAGTAGCGGCCGAGAGAGATGTCAGTCATTTTCCCGTTTTCTCCTTTATCCTTCTTTCAATCTGATCGAGGGTAAGGCACTCCCCGAGTCCCAGTTTCCGCGACAGGGTGAGCGCATAGGGAACGGGAAGGGAGTAGCGCGTGAGTGTGTCGTATGTGAGGACATCCTCCGGCTTTCCTTCCGCTACCGTCCTCCCCTTATCGAGGATGCAGACCCTCTCCGAGAGGAGAGCCTCATCTGTATGATGGGTTATGTATAATACTCCGAGTCCGTTCTCCCTGCACTCCCGTCTTATGAGAGTAAGGATGGATTCGATTGAAGCTCTGTCAAGCATGCTGCTCGCTTCGTCGAGTATGAGAAGGCCCGGTCTGAGGGCAAGAGCGCCGGCTATTGCCAGTCTCTGCTTCTCTCCTCCCGAAAGCGAAAATGGGGAATCGAAGCGCTTTTCATAAAGGCCGACGGAATGCAATGCCTCATCGGTTCTCCGTCTTATCTCATCGCTCTCGAGGAGCAGGTTCTCGGGGCCGAAAGCCGTGTCCTCCTCCACAGTCTCCCCGACGATCTGGTTGTCGGGATTCTGGAATACGATACGGCAGAGGCGGCGTCTTTCCTCCCGCGTGAGAGAGCACTTTCCTCCTCCCTCCCCCACTAGTCCCGCGAGAATGAGAGAGAGCGTACTCTTTCCGCTTCCGTTTCTTCCGAGAAGCGTGACGAATTCGCCGCTTTCAACCCTGACAGAGGCCGAGAGAAGCACATCACTCTGCGCTCCGGGGTATCTGAAGGAGATGTTTTGTGCGTCCAGTACTGTCATCAGAGGGAATCTCTGCTCTTTGATGTGAGGTACTTTCCGGTTGCGAAAAGGCCTGCGATGCATGCCACTCCGATGAGAAGCTGCCACATCGCCCATTCCCTTATGACGAGTTCACGGGTGAATGCAAGCATCAGTATCTCGATTACCGACTGCAGGTTCTGCAGATTGAGAACGTGTATGAGTTCGATCACGATTATGACGAGTGAGACGTAGTTTATGAGTGCAGTCAGCCCTTCCGCACCCTCTTTAACTATCGAGCCGAAGTACGACGGGATATGCACCGCACTCACAAGTATTCCGCAGACGAGCACTACGGAGAGCACCACCTCAAGTATGGATGTCACGAGGTGGATGATCCTCTGGAACTTCCCCATTCCGCTTTCCGTCTCGAAGAAGTTCGGCGAGAATTCGTTCCCCTTCTGGTTCTCCATTATCTTATTGAGTTTAACTCTGCTGTCAGCCATATGCGCCTTCCTTTCAAAATCCATCTGATTATATTCCCCCCTTCGGGGGAGTGCTACAGGATTCGTTCTTTTTGTTTCTATGTTAAATATATTTTACTATGTTAAATTTGTTCGAAAACAAACTATTTCCCTTGACCATCCCCCTGCCTCAAACTAATATTGTTACAAATCAAACAGCATGTGAGGAAGAGGGCTATGAAAAAGACAATGTTCATGATGGTGCTGGTAGGTGTAACCACGACCTTTATC
Source organism: uncultured Spirochaetaceae bacterium (assembly GCA_964552905.1). Classification (GTDB taxonomy): domain Bacteria; phylum Spirochaetota; class Spirochaetia; order Sphaerochaetales; family Sphaerochaetaceae; genus Ornithospirochaeta. Next base: position 2,115 of record CAZKIT010000077.1, on the reverse strand, counting down.
TATTTCGAACTTGCCATGCTCCTGCTTTCTCCCCTCACCTGATCTGTCATATCGAGGAGGAAGGAGAGAAAAGAGAACTGTCACCTTCGAGACGGGTGAGAACGAGCGACGCCGCTTCTCCGATGGCGAATCCCGTAAGGGAGCCGGAGGCGAGAAGAAACGGCAGATAATACCCGAGCGCCGTGCTTCCGATTACAAGAGAGGCAACGGAAAGCTGGGTGACGTTATGTACGACGCCGCCTGTGATGCTCACAATACGGACCGGAAGTTTCATCCTTTTCATGGCCGCCATGACAAGTATGCTCATTGCGGCTCCGGAGAAGGAATAGAGAAGAGAGAGGACATTGCCGAAGAGCACTGAAGATATGATGACTCTCATGATGGAGATGAAGAAAGCATCCCTGAACGAGAGTGTATAGAGTGCAAACACGACGGCCGTGTTCGCGAGCCCCAGCTTTATTCCCGGAACAGTGAAGAATGAGGGAAGAAGAGTCTCCACATAGGAGAGAAGAAGAGAGAGGGATGTAAGCATTCCCATTCTTGTTATCCGTCTTGTTTCCGTCATATCACAATTTCCACCGTGTCGTTCTCCTTCACGACCTCTACTATAAGTTTATTCGGCAGGCACGTAATGCACTCCCCCATCCTGCTGACCCACCCTTCTTTTACGCATATGCGGTCCGGGCAGTCAGCTTCTGTCATCCGTGCTCTGCCATTTTTTATTTCCAGGATATTGGTTCCGCCGTTGAGAGAATAGATTCCGTCTTCGGAAAGAGAGTACTCTCCGCACTTCTCCCCCCTGACCGTGACAGTGACCCTGTCTCCCGTCTCCCGCGGACGGAAGACGGAATAGAGGGCTGCTGCCGCCGCTATGATGATGAGGAGGAGAGCGAGCATCCTCCCGGTCTTTTTTCCTTTCACACTAGAAAGCGTAAACCGTCAGTGCGATTATGCCAAGAGCAACCATCATTATCGGGTAACCCCTGAAAGAAGACGGTACATACCTGTCCTTCACCTTCTCCCTTACACACGAGATGGCAACAGTGACAAGAAGGTAGCCGAGTGCTGTTCCCATAGATGCGAAGAGTGTCTGGAGCAGCGTATAGCCGTTCTCCTGATAGAGAAGCACGGCACCGAGAACGGACGACGAGAGGGAGAGCGAGAAGAGCTCTCCGCCCTTCTTCCCCGAAAGAAGGCCCACAAGAGCCGTCACGAGAAGAACGGCGACGACAGAGACAAGCACTCTGAGGTAGGATGCGGAAGAAAGAAGATATTTCCCCAGCGGCCAGATTATCACGCTCGAAATCATGAGAATCACGCCGAGGTAAAGCGAGTAGATTACGCTGTTCTTCAATCCTACCCTGTCGAACGACAGGACAGTGTCGGTATTGAAGAAGTGCACGAGTACATAGTTCGAGGAAAGAATGCATCCCGTAAGAATCAGAAAAAGTTCACCGATTGTCATTTCGATTCCTCCTTTGCGTCAAAGCGTACGACAAGCGCCAGAACAAGAGCATAGACCAGGAAACCTCCGAAGGGCTTTGTGAGAAGAGTGATGCGGTACGGCATGAGGAAGCTCACTTCATTGCCCATGAGGGATGCCGAGCCCAGGAGCTCGCGGAAGAATGCAGTGACTGCAGTGAGAACAAGCCATTCCGCAGCCCTTGCCGCACTCAGCGTCAGGGTCTTCTGGTAACTCAGTTCCCCTTCATCCGTCAGAGACGCAAGAACAAGCGCGCTGACGCTGTTTAGAGCGAAGTATATTCCGTTACCGGAGTAGATCTCCCCTCTGAATGCCTCGAGAACCATCATGAGTGCCGAGACAACGGTGACAGATACGAGCAGCGATGTCACCGCCCCCGAGCGGGGAGAAACGAGCTTCTTCAGCGGCCATGCGATGAGCGCCGTGAGAAGTACTGCCGCAACTGTGTAGATTCCGAGTCCGACAGCCGTCCTGAAAGATACCGAAAAGGCCAGAGCCGGCACGGACGAGAGTGCCAGAATAGTCATGAGTTTCTTCTTTTCCATATCAGTTACCTCCCTTTACTGTCCTGTAGGCATCGAATGCATCGTTTATCGCATCCTTCACTGCATCGGACGAGAGTGTTGCACCGC
>CAZKIT010000076.1:0-7630 GCA_964552905.1 uncultured Spirochaetaceae bacterium | reverse complement strand
GCTCCACGGCTCTGCTGCCGCTTCTGACCTGCTGGCTCTCGACAGTCTTCACGGCGCCGTCAGTGTCGAAGGTCACCGTGTAGAACTCGGGACTGCTTGAGCAGCCTGTGAGAACCAGAATGAGTGTAATCAGTAACAGGATAGGTGTCAGTCTTTTCATTGTGTTTTCTTTTCCTTGTATCAGTAGGTTCTTGTGAATGTTTTTCCCTTGTATTCGAACTCGACCTTCTCTCCGCCGCCCTCAGCCGGAGTCGAAGTTGTTCTGAGAACGGGGTAGGTCTTCTCTCCGACCGTCAGAACTGCCGTCATCGTCTTTTTTCCGGATGCGTCCTGTGTAATATCCGCTTCGATGCTGAACGTGTTTCTGATCGAGTCGAGGAACCACTTCCTTGTTCCGCCTTCGAAGTACTTGGCCTGGAGGGCGATGGTGATCTCTTCAACCTTTATTTTCGTGGTGTTTCCGTTCTTCATAGAGCTGTTCTTTTCAATGCTCATCGAGGGCGATAGTCTGTATATCTGGTAGTTGATTTCGTTGCCGTCGTAGACGTACTCCTTTCCGTCGTAAGGAACGGAGAGCTTCTCGTTCGAGTTTATCGATATGAGTGAACTCAGCAGCAGCCTTGTGAGGTCGTGGTCTGAGTCAGAAGACGAGCTCTGCGGGAAGATGTCGTCTATTGCTGTCGAGCCGGTATAGAGAGTGCCGTAGGATGAGAGAATCGCCGGAATGCGGTAGATGCACTCCGCTTCAAGAAGCACTGTGAATTCGTCACGCGATGTGTATACGGCTTCGAGTGTGATGTTCTTATCTACAGAGGATGAGAATCCGTATTCCGTCTCTCCGTCGAGGGACCAGAACTCGAATGTGGATTCAGAGCCGTAGGCGTCCTTCGGCTTTTCGTCCGGCTTCTGTACCGTCTTTCCCTTGAGCCTTCTCTCTGTCTTTATCCCGTCTCCGTTTCTGCTGTCGAAGGTGACAGTGCAGAATGTCATTTCCGCAGCGGTTTCTTCGACACTTCCGCTACTGCCGGTCTTTGTATGAATGAAGGTTGTCGTCGTACCTTCATCCGTGATTACACTTCCGGCCTTCAGCGTACGGGAGGACCCGTCGGTGCTGATGAGTGTCAGTTCGAAGTTTCCCCTTCCGTCTGACACGAGCGTTATCTTCGCGAAAACGAGTTCCGTTGAGGAAGATTCGAAGTAGTCGCCGTCCTTCACGACACTTCCGTTCTCGACTTTTCCCGGGGCGGCATTTGCCGTGACCGAGAAATCCGTTGCCGTTATTCTTGTCCTGCCGTCAGCAGTGCCGGATGTGAATCTTGTATAGCCGGCTTTCTCTATATCAACATAGAGGATATTCCCGGGAGCGGTGAGATCTGTCTCGGGATCATAGAAGAAGTAGTCAGTGTTTCCTGTCGTGTAGGTTAGGGAGAGCGTGTCCTCATCGATGAGCTTCGATGCTGCAAGGAAAAGCTGGATAAGCTCGGCCTTCGTGAAGCCTGAAACTGTGTCGGTACCCTCTCTGTCTCCCGTGCATGAGGAGAGAACTTCGGCGAACTTCATCATTGAAAGAACTTCTTTCTTCCCGCCGACAGTATTTATCTTGTCGTACGAGACGGCTCTGAGTGTGATACTGTCCTCTACAGGCCTGGTGAAATCGTAATCGGAGTATGTGCCGTCGTCGTTTTTCTTCTGCCAGCTCTTTATGATGCTGTCGTCGATCTGAGTCATCTCCGGAACGGGGAACAGCGAGAGATAGTCAATCTTTACCGTTTCGATTTCCGTTCCGTCCGGCTTTTCGAGCGTTACATAGCGTGCATCCCTGTAGAATGCGTAGAGTGAAATATCCTCCGTGACGGGAGATGTGAAGCTGTAGGCGCTCTTTTCGTCGCCGTCGTGTTCTGTCGACCATCCGAGAAGACTTCCCCTGCCGGAGGAAACGGGATCCGTTTCCGGACCGGATGCACACTCCCCGTCGCTGACTTTTTCACTCCAGCAGATGTTGTCTCCGTTGTAGTATGTGACAGTATGGAGTTCAGCGTAGACGGCATAGAGATTGATGTCTGTGCTGATGGATGAGTTGAAGTCCCACTCTGTCGAATCGTAAAGTTTCCAGTATCTGAATCTTCCCTCGTTTCTGCTCTTCGACACGGGATCCGAGGGCCTTGTTATCCTGAAGTCCGTGTCCGAGCTGACACTCTGTGTTCCGAGAAGCGTGTTGTCGCTGTCGTAGAAGTACACGGTTACTGCATCCCAGTAGACTGCATAGAGGGATATGTCCCGCTTCACGCTCTGGGAGAAGTCGTAGACTGTCTCCATGCCGCTGTCTCCCTTCGTGACCCATGCCCTGAAGCTTCCCTTGCCGCATCCCGCGCTCGCCACGGGATCCTTATAGGGCCTTGTTGCAGTCTTTCCGTCTGCGACGTACTGCACCGACGTTCCTCCGAAGCCGTCATAGAATGTAACGGTGTGAATCTCCTCTTCGAGCCGAGCAGAGCAGGAAGAGAGAAGAAAAACGGAAAGGAGAAGGAAGAGAACGGGAATTGCTCTTTTTTTCATGGGAACCTCATTATTTTTTGGGACAGTGAAAAGATATTTGTTTCGATAGATGGTGTCAACCTTGGCTGTAGTCAACTTTTTGTAATCTACAGCTGACGCTGGGAAAATGTCCGTTCTTCAATCCTCCGGATCAAGAGGCCGTATCCGGCTGATATGCATAAGCGGAAAGACATTATCCCGGGAAGAGAGTGCCTGCGGCCCGTGTTCCGGATTACCGGAACGGGGGATGAAATAGAGAAGTGCGGCAGACCTGCGTTTGAGAGTACGCCAGGGCGGTACTCCTGAACCGGACTTCGGCCTTCTCTTCATCATTGTGTCCCCCTGCCGGAAGGGCGGGGAGTGTGATGAAGTCTTCCATACCGGTGATTGAGGGAGAAGAACTGAGGAGACTGCAGAACGGGAAAAGATGATGATAACGGAAATCACAACCGCTGATTACCGCCCTGTGTTATCCCGGGCGACGGAGGCGGGTGCAGGGGCATGCCTCTCCGTCACGATACTCTGAAATCTGACTGTTTTTTCTTGCCTTTTCCCGTCTTGTGACAGAAACTAGACTCCGGGTCATAGAATCATGGACAGAAAAATCTATTCGGAATATGTCAATATACTCTCTGAGGAGCTTGTTCCCGCACTGGGCTGCACTGAGCCCATTGCGATAGCATACTGCGCTTCTCTCGCTTCCTCGCTTCTTCCTTCTCCCGTCGAGAAGCTTTCGGTATCTGTATCGAGCAACATAATAAAGAACGTCAAGAGCGTGGTGGTGCCGAACACGAAGGGGCAGAAGGGAATCGCCACCGCTGCGGCGGCCGGGATAATCGCCGGTCACAGCGAGAGGGAACTGGAGGTTCTCTCGTCCCTCACCGAGGAGGATATCCCGAAAATCGGGGAGTTCCTCTCCACGCACGAAGTGAAGGTGTCGACTAGTCCGAGGCCCTACATCTTCTCGATAATCGTCGAGGTGTCATCGGCCGGTCACAGCGCCCTTTCGGAGATAGCGGGCGACCACACGAACGTCATAAGACTTGTCAGGGACGGGGTCGTATTGAAGGATGTCCCGTACGAGGAGAAGAAGCTTAGAGGCCGGGAGAACAGGAATCTTCTCACGATACACGACATCGTGGAGTTCGCCCGGAGCGTGAAAACCGATGACGTGAGGGAGATCCTCGAGCGTCAGATAGAGTACAACATGGCCATAGCCGAAGAGGGGCTTGAGAACGACTGGGGCGCGAACATCGGCCGCATTCTGCTCTCCGCGTACGGTAACGGCGTCAACAACCGCGCCAAGGCCTATGCCGCGGCCGGGTCTGATGCTAGGATGAACGGCTCTGACAGGCCTGTCATCATCAACTCCGGCTCGGGCAACCAGGGTATAACCGTCTCGATTCCCGTCATAATCTACGCCGAAGACATGAATGCATCGCATGATCTTCTCCTGCGCTCCCTCTGCGTATCGAACCTCGTTGCGATACACATAAAGTCATCGATCGGCGCGCTCAGCGCCTACTGCGGGGCCACGAGCGCCGCATGCGGTGCCGCAGCCGGCATCAGCTTCCTCTACGGAGGCGGAGAGGACGAGATAGCGCATGCAGTCGTGAACTCCCTTGCAATAGAGAGCGGTATGATCTGCGACGGCGCGAAGGCAAGCTGCGCTGCGAAGATCGCCTCCGCTGTCGAAGCGGGGCTCCTGGGCTTCGAGATGACGAGGAAGGGCAGCGAGTTCCACTCCGGGGACGGCATCGTCACGAAGGGCGTCGAGAATACCATAAACAACATCGTGGAGCTGGCAACCGTCGGCATGAAGGAGACCGACAGAACCATCATCGGCATCATGACGAAGAAAAGAGAGGGATGCTGAGGAGCAGCAGAGGGAGAAATACGTTGTTTTCCTCCTTCTTGTGTGGTACATTTTTCCATAGCACAAAAAGCAGGGGACATAAATGATATATACGACATCACAGCTATACGAGGAAGGTCATTCGCTTGCCTCGTCCTATATTCATTCCTTCCGCTATCCGTGGGAGGCTCTCGGAGGAATCAAGAACCTCATAATCGAACTCGGCAAGACGCTCGGGGACGACTATGAGGAGATAAGCGAGAACGTCTGGGTACACAGATCCGCGCTTGTCTTTTCTTCGGCATACATCGGCGCTCCGTGCATCATCGGAGCGGAGACGGAAGTCAGGCACTCGGCCTTCATCCGTTCGAGCGCGCTCGTGGGTAAGGGATGTGTCATCGGGAACTCGGTTGAACTCAAGAACGTCATCATCTGTGACAGCGTACAGGTTCCCCACTACAATTATGTCGGTGACTCCATTCTCGGCTACAAGTCCCATATGGGAGCAGGAAGCCTCACGAGCAACGTCAAGTCCGACAAGACGCTCGTCGTCATAAAGGACAGGAACGGAGAGAGAATCGAGACCGGTATAAAGAAGGTCGGCGCATTCCTCGGCGACTGGGTTGAGGTGGGCTGCAACAGCGTGCTCTGCCCCGGATCCGTCATCGGTGTTCACACCAACATATATCCTCTCTCGAGAGTAAGGGGAGTGGTACCTTCCAATTCGATCTTCAAGAGTGAAGAGAACATCGTGGAAAAAGAGGAGAGATAAGATGCCAAGATATTTCGGAACAGACGGCTTCAGGGGAGAAGCGAACGTACAGCTTACATTCAACCATGCATACAGAATCGGAAGATACCTGGGATGGTACTTCTCCTCCGGCAGGGGACCTCATTCGGCCAAGATCCTCGTGGGCAAGGACACACGTCTCAGCTGCTACATGCTCGAGTACGCGCTCCTGGCCGGAATCGCGGCATCGGGCGCGGATGCATACAACATGCACGTCACGACGACGCCGAGCGTCTCGTACATCACACGCACGCAGTTCTTCGACTGCGGCATCATGATAAGCGCCTCCCACAATCCCTACTACGAGAACGGAATCAAGCTCTTCTCGTCGCTGGGAGAGAAGATGAACGACGACTTTCTGGAGAAGGTCGAGGAGTACATGGACAGGGACATCGTCAGAGACGGCGACCTTCCTCTTGCAGAGAGGGACATGATAGGACGCGTCATCGACTACATGGATGCGAGAATCATGTATTCGGGCTTCCTCTCCTCCTCGATTAAAACCAACCTCAGCGGCCTCAGGGTTCTCCTTGACACCGCGAACGGCGCATCCTATTCCCTCGCTCCTTCGGTTTTCAGAAGACTCGGCGCATCTGTGAGCGTAATCAACAACACACCCGACGGAACGAACATCAACAAGAATGCGGGCTCGACGCACATAGAAGGCCTCGTGAAGCTCGTGACGGAAGGCGACTACGATGCGGCATTCGCATTCGACGGCGACAGTGACCGCTGCATCGCAGTCGACAGGACGGGAGCGGTGATCAACGGCGACAGGATTCTCTACATCCTCGGAACCTATTTCAAGGACAACGGCCTTCTCGACACCAATACGGTCGTCACGACCGTCATGTCGAACATGGGACTTTACAAGGCGCTCGAGAAGAAGGGGATAAAATACACCCAGACGAAGGTCGGCGACAGATATGTCCATGAATACATGCTCGAACACGGCAACATCATCGGCGGCGAACAGTCGGGACACATAATCCTTTCCAGGTATCTCAACACGGGAGACGGAATCCTCACGGCGCTCGTTCTCTCCGAAGTCATGGTGAAAACCGGAAAGTCGCTCCTCGAGCTCTCCTCTGACATGACGGACTATCCGCAGGTGCTTGTCAATGTCGTCGTCAGTGACAAGAAGAGCGTCATGGAGGATGAGTCCATCAGGAAGAAGATCGACGAGGAGACGAAGAAGCTCGAGGGTAAGGGCAGGGTGCTTGTCCGCCCGAGCGGCACGGAGCCCGTCATCAGAGTCATGAGCGAAGCCGAAGTCTCCTCCGCGGCGGAGAAGGCAGTCGAGTCAATCGTCGAGACTCTCAGGGAGAAAGGCTATTTCAAAGGCGTCAGATAAGGAGAAGAACATGCTTATACTCGTAACAGGCGGCACCGGCTATATCGGATCGCACACAGTGATTTCGCTCATCGAGGCGGGCCACTCGGTATCCGTTCTCGACAATCTCTCGAACTCCTCCGAGGAGGCGCTGAGGCGTGTCGAGAAGATAACTGGGGAGACAATCCCCTTCTACAGGGTGGACATCCGCGACAGGGAGGGCCTCGAAGGGGTATTCTCGAGTCAGAACTTCGATGCGGTAATCCACTTCGCCGGACTCAAGGCCGTGGGGGAGAGCGTCCTAAAGCCCTGGGAGTACTACGACAACAACATCACGGGAACGCTGACGCTGGTCGACGTGATGAGAAGACACGGTGTCAAGAACATCATCTTCTCCTCCTCGGCCACGGTTTACGGAGACCCGGCGGAGATTCCCATCACCGAGAACTGTCCCAAGGGAAAGTGCACGAATCCCTACGGGGAAACGAAGAGCATGCTCGAGGATATGCTGACGGCACTGCATACGGCAGATGTGAAGAACTCTGACCCCGATCCCTGGAACATAGTTCTTCTGAGGTACTTCAACCCCATCGGAGCCCATTCATCAGCCCTCATCGGGGAGAATCCGAACGGGATTCCGAACAACCTCATGCCCTACATCACACAGGTGGCGGTCGGAAAGAGAGATCACCTCTCCGTCTTCGGCAATGACTATCCGACACACGACGGCACGGGAGTCAGGGACTACATCCACGTCGTCGACCTTGCCGAGGGCCACGTAAAGGCGCTCAAGGCGATAGAGAACAGGTGCGGCGTTGCTGTCTACAATCTCGGAACGGGCAGGGGCTACTCCGTCCTCGATGTCGTCAGGGCATTCGAGGAGGCATCGGGAGTGAAGATCCCGTACACGATTGCACCCCGCCGCCCCGGCGACATCGCAGAGTGCTACTCATGCCCGGAAAAGGCGGAGAGAGAACTCGGCTGGAAGGCAAGATACACTCTCTACGATATGTGCTTCTCCTCATGGAACTGGCAGAGGAACAATCCCGAAGGCTACTGATTCATTCCCCGTCTCGATGGCGGGGATTATCATTGTTTCGGATTTGTCCGTGATTCT
>CAZKIT010000075.1:0-7641 GCA_964552905.1 uncultured Spirochaetaceae bacterium | reverse complement strand
GATGTCCAAATCCTGAAGATAGTCTTCTGCAAAACCGATCTTCTGGAGTTTCTTGTCAAGAAATGCTCTGTCTTCGTCGTTCGGGGTGTAGCCGATTCCTCTGAATGTGATGTTCATTTCTCTTTCTCCTTTCAAGCCCTCAGGCCTGGTCTGTAGCCCTTTCCACGAATGGAAACCGGAGGAAAAACCTCATCTTCCCCCTTGATTAAATATTACATTCATTTTTGGAATACACAAAGAAAAAAAACAGAAATCGATAAAAGACGATTTTTCCTTGTTGGAACACCACAGATGATTTATCCTTACAATGATTTTTCAGGAGGGGATAAAGTGAAGAAAATTCTGTCTTTACTGCTTGTTGTCGTCATATGCTGCACTCTTTCCGCTGCCAGCGAGAAAAGCCAGCAGATCATCACGGCTGTAAGAAACAATGATTCATATTCGTTCAAGCATCTTGTGGAGGAGGATCCCGAGGGAGTACTTACGATTTCCAGCTACGGCAGCGCTGTCAATATATTCAAGTATGTCATTGATTACGGCAATTCCGATCTCATGCAGATTCTTCTGGATGCAGGTGTCGACTGTAACGCGACATTCTCGTACTGGGGAAGTGAAACCACTCCTCTTGAATATGCATTCGAGAACAATAAGACATGGGCTGTGTCCGTTCTCATGAGCGTAAGCGACAAAAGCGCATATTCGGAGGACAATACCCTGATGTACAGTGCTGTCTCTTCCGGCTCGATAGAACTCGTCAAGGCTCTGGTGAACAGCGGTTTCAGCATCAACAGCGTATTTCTGTCCTGGAGTACGCCGTATACAGCACTGAGTTATGCTGTCTATACCGGTAAGACAGATTTAGTAAACGAGCTTCTCGAAATTGACGGAATTGATCTTGACTGCATAGGAAGTTCATATCCTGCTCTGTATTATGCCATCTACAAAGATAACGAGTCACTTGTCTCCACCCTCGTCGAAAATGGGGCACAGCCGGGAAGGACGTTCAGCTATTACAGTACCATATATAACTGTCTCAGCTATGCAATACATGAGGAGAAGAGCTTTGCCATCATCAGCAAGCTGATCATCGATGGTGATGATACGGCCCTTAAGGCGGAAAACTGCTCGAAGTCTCCTCTTGTCTGTGCAGTAGAGAACAATGACCTCACTGTCGTTGATGCCCTCGTGAAGGCAGGCGCGGATGTTAATACTACATTCGATTACTACGGCAAGGTCCATAATGCCCTTACCTATGCCGTCTACAATAAATGCCGTGAGACGGTAATCGACGCTCTCCTTTCATCCCCCACAATAGACAAGAACTTCAAGGGATGTGACGTCTCTCCGTATTATTACGCCCTCTCGAACAGGAATCCTGCCGTGCTTCAGTCACTTCTTGATGCGGGAATCAACCAGAACAAGACGTTTACAGTCTACTCAACAAAATACAGTCCTCTCTCATATGCCGTGAGCGAGAGTATGGATTCGACATTCGTTGACCCTCTTATAGAGGCATCCGGAACCGATCTCAACGGAAGAGGTTCTGCATATCCTCCCATCTACTATGCGATATACAACAATGACGCTGCTGTCCTGCAGAAACTCATAGATGCAGGATGCAACGTAAACAAGACCTTCAAGAGATACGACAAGGTCTATACTCCGCTCGGTTATGCCTCCTCGAGTTATTCTGTCAGCAACGATATCAAAGAGATGCTCACCAAGGCAGGGGCTTCGTTTGTTCCTGTCGACGAATCTGTCCCGTTCAGGGACATAGTTGACAGCGCTGATGTGGAAAAACTCAATGCTGCGAGAGAGACTTCGGATATAAACGAGATATTTGAAGTCGACAGTACGGAGTATTCTCTTCTTACCTATGCATGTTACAAGAATGTGGACACCGATTTCCTTAAGGCTATTCTGGCTTTCGACGAACTTGAAATCGACAATGAAGAGTGTCCTGTATCGGCGATGGCTTACGTGATGGTGAACGGCAATGCCGATAACCTTCGCGCCCTGATTGATGCGGGTGTCAATCCGAATCTCAAGTTCACTTACAGCGGTTCTGATTATGCTCCTCTTGAATATGCTGTCAGAAACGGTCTGTCAGAGCTGATTGAGGTCCTCCTCGGATATGACGGAATCGATTTATATGAGGAGACTTCCGATTCCAGTGCGATGTGCTATATCGTCTCGCATTCCAACATAACGCTCCTCAACAGATTCATTGAAGCCGGATTCGATATCAATCATCTCATCTCCGATGAGCACAATGTCCTGACATATGCAATCTACAGCGAAGAGCCGGTATCATTCATCCGTGAGATTCTTGCCATTGACGGTGTGGATGTGAACTGCCCGGATACTTCCTATTCGCCTCTCTACTGGTCTCTTTACACCAATAAGCTCTCGACTCTTCGTCTCATTCTTGAAAGCGGGGCCGATGTAAACGGGGAGATGAGCTATTATTCCAGTTCCGTCAACGCCATCGGCTATGCCATCCTCACCGAGAAGAGAATGTCTTTCATCAATTCCCTGATAAATGCAGAAGGTGCGGATATCAACGCCCCGGATATGGATTATCCGTGTGTGATGGCGGCAGTGAGTGCAGGGGACCTGGAGGCGCTCGACGCACTCATTGAAGCAGGGGCCGACGTGAATGTCAGGATGCTCTATTACTCGACTCCGATCAGCGCTCTTGAATATGCAGTGGAGAAGAAGGGGAGACTCTCCATAATCGAAGCAATAGTCAATGCTCCGCTCTTTGACAGGAATGACACCGACTCGATAGGAAAGGCATGTGCAGATGCAATAGAGAATGATGACGAGGAAATCGTTGAATATTTCGTGAACTCCGGTCTGAATCTGAGCTATAAGGTCTCCGTTTATTCGAAGAATTACAATCTATATGAATATGCCGTATACAAGGAGTGCAGCGAGGAGATAACCGACCTTCTCAAAGACCTGTTCTGATTCTCCGTTTCGGAGGCGTCTTCTTCCGCAGCCGGATCATTTCCCGATCTGGCTGCGGTATTTGTTTACCGTACGCCGGGCAACCTGGAAACCCTCGCTTAGGAGCATGTCGGCGATTTTCTGGTCGGACAGCTTTTTCCCCGAGGTGTTGTTTTCGATGATTTCCTTTATTCTGTAGATGACAGCTGTCTTGGAGACATCACTCTCGTTTTCGCTTTTGACTTCAGTCGAGAAGAAGAATCTTAACGGCAGCGTACCCCAGTCCGTGATCACGTATTTCTCCTGCGCCATCTTCGAAACCGTGCTTACGCTGATTCCAAGTTCCTCCGCCGTCCTTGTCATCGTCATGGCACTCAGATGCATCGGCCCGTAGAAGAAGAAGTCTCTCTGTTTCTCGACAAGAAGCCGTCCCATTCTCTCAAGTGTCGTTTTCCTGTATGTGAGAAGCTTCATAAGGTTCTCGGCCGAGGAAAGGTTGCGTCTTATATATCTTTCGGCTTCCTTTTCCTTTGCTCCCTTACTGTTTTTGAGACTGTCCCCGAGTTCTACGTACTCGTCGTTTATCTCCACATCGACAAGCCCTCCCGACAGCAGTCTCAGAACAATTGTGCCGTCGACTACGGTGATGGACAGTTCCGGAAAGGAGTAGGGAGTGTAGGATGACGTGTACTTGAGCCCGGGAAACGGTGTGAGGGATTTAAGGACACTGATCATTGCATCAAGGTCCTCCCGTCCTATCTTCAATGCCTTTGCAAGCCTGTCCTCTTCTCCGTTCTTTATGTATTCGAGTCCTTTGTATATGATGTCTCTGTAGCGCTGCCGTTCATCTCTGTTCTTCTCTATTTCCCTTATCTGGAGCATCAGAGACTCTTTCCAGTCCTTTGCTCCGACTCCTGTCGGATCGAGTGACTGAACTGCCTTGACGGCATCGGGAACGTATTCACGGAGTCTTCCGGGAACAAGTGTTTCCGGAGCCGGACCGGTGAAACCGCTGGGGTCGAGGGCTGAAATCAGATTTTCTGCAGTTTCCCTTACGGGAGGCGAAAGAGACAGGCACCCGAGTTCCTTCATGAGGTGTTCCTGCAGATCCTCCTTTTCACTCACGGTCTTCTCGAACCAGTCCTGGTTCTCGTCATCGTCTGAATATGCCTTCGAATTGGCTTCATCGGAGAATGTGCGGTTCCAGCCGCCTCTCTGTGAGAGTGCTTCGTAGGATGATGTTCTGTCGTGGATATCAAGGGCGGGGTTGGAGGCTGCCTCCTCCTTTATCTTCTCGTTGAGCTGGGTCGACGGCATCGTGATCATGTCTATCATCTGGATCATCGATGTATCGAGTCTCTGTTCTGTCTTCAGCCCTGTCGATATACCAAAGCCTGCCATCAGTACTCCTCATAGTCATGTCCGAAGTATATCTCCTTCGCCCTGTCGTTCTCGAGAACTTCTCTTCTTGTTCCGCTGACGAGAATCTCACCGTCGGAGATGATGTGTGCCTTCGTAGTTATTTCCAGCGTGTCCCTCACGTTGTGGTCTGTCAGGAGTATTCCGATGCCGTTGTCGCTCAGGTGCTTGATTATCTGCTTGATTTCATAGACGGCCTTCGGGTCGATTCCTGCAAACGGTTCGTCCAGCAGCAGGAACTTCGGACTTGTCGCGAGAGCTCTTGCGATTTCCGTGCGTCTTCTCTCTCCTCCGGAGAGGGTATAGCCGTACTGCTTGCGTACTCTGTCGATGCCGAATGCCGTGAGAAGCTCCTCTTCCTTTGCTCTTCTTTCCTTCTTTGTAAGGTAACTCTGTGCTTCGAGGACAAGACGTATGTTCTTCTCGACCGTGAGCTTGCGGAAGATGCTCGGCTCCTGCGGAAGGTACGCCAGTCCCATTCTGCTTCTCTCGTGCATGGCCATTGCCGTTATGTCCTCGCCGTTGATGCTGATGGAGCCTCCGTTGGACTTTATGAATCCCACTATCATATAGAAGGAGGTTGTCTTGCCGGCGCCGTTTGGCCCCAGAAGTCCTGTGATGTCGCCGCTCTTCATTGAGAAGGAGACATCCTTTACGACATGTTTTCTGCCGTAATATTTCGAAAGGTGTTCAACTGTAAGGGTGTCAGCCATTGATGGTACCTCTTATCCTTCCCGAAAGGGTGATTTCGTCATCCTTGAGGTTGACGGAGATTATATCAGCCTCGTAGTTGTCACCCTTCCAGACAACCTTGCTCTTTCCTCTGAGAGATACGAATTCGTTCGTCCTGTCATAGGTAAGGGACTCGCTCGAGCATGTCATCACTTCGCCGTCGCTTATTCTCATGAGGGTTACGGACATGCTGAGCTCCAGCTTTTCATCCTTCATGGAGTACCTCAGACTTCCCGCTGTTGCATATAAGTCCTGACTTGTGTCATCGATTTCGAACCATGAGGATATGAGGATGAGTTCCTCGGTCCTGTCGTACCAGAGACCGCTCGTTCTTATCTCAAGGCCCTTGTCACTGTCCTTTATGACGACAGAGCCCGTGCATTCGACATAACGCCAGTCATCTCCGGAGAGCGTCATCTCTTCGCTTGTGATTGAAATCGTCCCGGTACTGACGGAGGCTCCGCCGGAGAGTGTCACGCTCTTCTGTCCCTCTTTGAGAGACAGGGAACTTTCTCCTCCCGAGAATGTTATGCTTTCCGAAAGGAGGGGAAACAGAGCAAGAAAGAGGAGAATGAGAAGAGTGGCGATGTGCTTATTCAAGTGTGAAATCTCCTTCCGTTATTTTCGAGAAGGAATAGATTCCCTCTCTCAGATCTCCTTTGAAGTCATAACCTTCAACGGTTCCCTCATCAGATATTACCACAACTTGTCCTTCTGTTGTGATTTCATCTCTGTCTTTATCGTATACAAGACTCTCGGCCGAAATTGTCATATTGTCCCCCGGGCGCGAGAATGACACGCCTCCCTCCAGCGTAATCGAACTGCCGTCGAGTTCGATTCTGCCGCCATCAGCGCTCCCTTCGGTTTCAATGCCGCCGTCTTCAGTGTAGGATGTGAACGAAAAATCCTCGAGTAGGGCATAGTTCTCCTCACTGTAGAGGGTCATCTTTCCGGCAGTGAGTACTATCGGACTTGAAGCGCTCTGTCCTATACGACAGGAAGTGTTCGTCATTATGAGGTCCGGATAGACTCCCTTGACCGTGTCACCGTCGCTGCTTTCCGTATCACGTGCGGAGCAGGAGGCGAGAAGAGTGACAATCAGGAGGAGGACGGGGAGTTTCTTCATAGCTTTCTGATTATGTACGGGGAGTATTCCTTCTTCCGTCTCCTGAAGAAGAGCCAGGAGATGAGAAAACCGAGACCTATGAAGAGAAAGCCGGAGAGGGCCATGATGACTTCGTTCTTCGTCATGCTTCTTCCGACGAAATATCCGGGTATGAACATGAGAAGGGGAAAGAGAAGACTCATCAGAACCGAGAAGACAGCCTTTCCTTCGGGAATTCCGACTTCAACGAGATCTCCTTCCTTCACTTCGATTCCCTGCGTGTTATTGACTTCGTATGTACTGTCCTTCTTGCGGCAGAAGGTCTCGCTGTGACAGCCCGAGCATGCGGATGACGAGCATCCGACTCTCACGTTTCCGTCCTTTACAGATACAACACTTGCAAGCTGAGTCATCATTCCTTCTCCTGCGGCTTCTCGACAGTAACCGGCTCATCGACTATCTGAATCTTCACAGCCCTGTGTGCCTCTTCGTCGACTGTCACGACAACACCCTGGATGCGCGGGTCAAGCCAGGCCTCGCGGCTCCGGATGGGAATCTGACGGCGGTACTTCCTGATTTCGGTTTCGCTGTCGAAGCCGCCGACGCTCATGAATGAACCGACACGCCCGATGTCGGATATGAAGGCCGTACCCTTATCTGTTACGGTCTCGTCGGCTGTGAGAACCTTCGTGTGAGTGCAGATTACCCCCTGCACCCTGCCGTCAAGGTAGTGCAGCATCGTTGCTTTTTCGGCAGTTGTCGATGCATGATAGACGAGAAGTATAATCGGATTGTTCTCGACCTTCTTCAGAAAACTGTCAATGGCGACGAATGCATTCTGGACAGCTATTTTCATCGAGGAGTTCCCGAGAAGATTGATGACGAGAATCTGAGCATCGCGGACGGTGATGTTCTTCACACTCTTTCCAGGACACATGGGAGGATAGTTGAGAGGTCTGAGGATGAACGAACAGTGCTGCATGAATTCGACCATGTCCGGCTTGTAGAAGAGCTTCTCTCCGCCTGTGACGAGGTCGACGCCGAGCTTTCCAAGCTGCACGGAGTGCGCCTTCCCGATGCCATAGCCGTTGGTCATTCCTTCGCCGTTGATGACGGTGTAGTCGACATCATATTTAGTTTTAATCGTTCCAAGACCGTTCTTAAGTGCCCCGATACCGCACCTTCCGACTATCTCACCGAGAAACAGTATATTAACCATAGGAAGGATTTTAACCGCTTTAAGAGAGTAGCGCAACGACCTTGACCATCCGTGTAATATTGAATAATATTCAATGGATTGCCCAGATGGCGGAATTGGTAGACGCGCTAGGTTCAGGTCCTAGTTCCGGCAACGGTGTGTGAGTTCGAGTCTCGTTCTGGGCATTATTGATGGGTATACCTGATACAATATGAGAGTCGCAGAAAAGTAAGAG
>CAZKIT010000074.1:0-7794 GCA_964552905.1 uncultured Spirochaetaceae bacterium | reverse complement strand
TTCAGACTGCAAGCGGCACACCGAACAAGACAAAGGTCGGCAAGCTTACAGATGCTCAGCTTACTGAAATTGCCAAGACAAAGCTTGAAGATCTCAATGCATACGACATCGATGCTGCAAAGAAGATCATAGCTGGTACAGCTCGTTCAATGGGCGTTGAAGTGGAGAAGTAAGATGAAGAGAGGTAAGAAATATCAGGAAGCAGTTAAGAAGGTTGACAGGACAAAGACCTACAGCTTCGCAGATGCAGCGGCAATCGTGAAGAGCTGCTCATATGCAAAGTTCAACGAGACTGTAGAGCTTTCCGTCAAGCTCACTCTCAAGAAGAGCCAGTCAGTCAGAGACACCGTCGTTCTTCCGAATCAGTTCTCTGCACAGAAGAAGGTTCTTGTTTTTGCCAAGGGTGACAAGGCTGAAGAGGCCAGAGCTGCAGGTGCTGCATATGTCGGCGACAGCGACCTCATCGACCAGATCAAGGGTGGCTGGATGGACTTCGACGTGGCGGTTGCAACACCGGACATGATGAAGGAAGTCGGTAAGCTCGGTCCTATCCTCGGACGCAGAGGCCTCATGCCTAACCCGAAGACACAGACTGTCACCAACGACCTCAAGGGTGCTCTTGCAGAACTCAGCAAGGGACGTGTCGAGTTCCGTTCTGACAAGACAGGTGTTGTTCACCTTGCTGTAGGTAAGGTAAACATGGAAAGTGCACAGATCGCTGAAAACTCTGTCGCGGTTCTCGCTGAAATCATGAGAAAGAAGCCCAGCGACGCAAAGGGTGACTATGTGGTTTCCATCGCTCTTTCTTCGACAATGGGCCCCGGCGTTCATGTTGAAGTCAAGGATGCAGTTGACGCTGCCAACGCTTAATGGAGGACAAAATGGAAGAATACAAGGCTCACGTTACAAAAGCCAAGGAAGATGCCGTTGCTGCACTCCGTGAAGAGTTTGCAGGTTATGATGGATACATCTTCACAGATTACAGAGGTATGACTGTCGACCAGATCACGAAGATCAGGAAGGACCTGAGAAAGGACGAGGCAGCATACAGAGTCGTAAAGAACCGCTATGCAAAGATCGCTCTTCAGAATCTCGACAGGACGGGAGCTGAATCCCAGATGGTCGGACCTACAGCTGTCGCACTCGTGAAGGGTGACACTGCAAACGTCGTTGCAAAGGTTCTCTTCGGCGCATCAAAGGACGGTGTCAACGTCCAGGTCAAGGGTGCTCTCCTCGACGGTGAAGTACTCTCTGCTGAACAGATCGAAGCAATCTCCAAGCTTCCGACAAAGCTTGAACTCATCGCATCTCTCATGGGTACGATGAAGGCACCTGTACAGAAACTCGCCGCTACACTCCTCGCATATGTCGAGTCCAAGGGCGGAGTTCCTGCTGAAAATTAAAAAATATACGGTCCTAGTCTTCAAGTAACCTGCTAGACCGTCAGAAAAGAATAAGGAGAAGATAATATGGCTACAAAAGAAGAAATCCTCGAATCCATCGCAGCTATGAGCGTTATGGAAATCTCTGATCTCATCAAGATGATGGAAGAGAAGTTTGGTGTTGTTGCTGCAGCTGCTGCTGTTGCTGGTCCTGCTGCAGGTGCCGGTGCTGCTGAAGCTGCTGAAGAGCAGACAGAGTTCAACGTCTCTCTCAAGAGCGTCGACGCTGCAAAGAAGATCGCATGCATCAAGGAAGTCCGCGCTATCACAGGTCTCGGCCTCAAGGAAGCTAAGGAACTCTGCGAGAACGGCGGCGTGATCAAGGAAGCTGTCAGCAAGGAAGAAGCTGCATCCCTCAAGGAGAAGCTCGAAGCTGCAGGTTGTGTTATCGAAGTCAAATAACACCGATTTTATAACGGCACCCAGTGTTCCCCAGGGGCACTGGGGCTTTGCCGTCTAATCAAAGGCGGCAGTACTACCCTGGAGAGAACAACAAGCGAAAGCTCCGGAACAGTTTTCTGTTCCATTCTGGAGGTACAACGATATGACCGGAAACGGTAAAGTATTTGAGAGAGTCAACATTGGTTCTGAAGTACTCAATGAGTATCCTGTTCCGAATCTTGTAGAAATTCAGACTGCATCCTATAAGGATTTTCTGCAGCTCGATAAAATCATGCACGGTCAGGAACCGGACAAGAGGTACGGACTCGAACATCTGTTCCAGACTTATTTCCCCATCGAGGCACCCAACGGCGGAATGACTGTAAACTACGCAGGTTACTCAGTCGACCCCTCCGATGTCTTCGCTGCAAAGAGCGAGAGCGAGTGCAAGAGGAAGGGAAGTACGTTCGGTGTTCCCGTCAAGGTAAGAATCCAGCTCGAGAAGAAGGGCGGTGAGATTCAGGAGAAGGAGATTTTCTTCGGTGATTTCCCCGTCATGACAGATCGTGGTACGTTCATAATCAACGGCTCGGAGAGAGTCATAGTGTCCAGTATTGTCCGTTCACCTGGAGTAATCTTCAAGAACATGAACAAAAAAGGTCTCAAGTCCTCTCTCTTCGCTGCAAACCTCTATCCTTATCTCGGTTCCATGCTATCGTTCGTCTTTGAAAGAACCAACGTTGATGATAAGGAGAACAAGGTTGACTTCTCTCTCTCCGACGAGGGGGGAAAGAAAGGCAAGGAGACTCTGATCTACGGAGCCATCCATAACCTCATCTATGCAACCAGTCCCCGCAGCAAGGACGACACGCAGTCCTTCAAGAAGATTGCAATCCCCGTGACTTTCTTCATGCGTATGCTCGGTCTCGAGACAAGGGATGAGATTGTCTCCCAGTTCTATTCATCAGAACTCATCAGCACTGCAGACTACGACGGCCATTTCCCGCGTTTCGCATACAAGGACATCAAGAAGGACGGTTCCGTCCTCTTCTGTGCAGGTGACGAGCTCGGCCCCATCAACCTCCAGGAACTCCATAACGCAGGTATCGACGACATCGAAGTCGTGGACACCCAGGAGACCAACCTCGACGATCTTCCGTCGATGGCTGTCCTCAAGACACTCCAGCAGGAGAAGATCTTCTGCTACAGGGTCATCCAGGGTGATGTCTCCGCTCTCAACAAGCGCAGCCTTGCATTCGACAAGGAGAAGTGGGAGAACTGCCAGCGCATCTACCGTGAGGAAGGCAAGGAATTCAAGGATCTCTACATTGGTTACGTCGCAGAGAAGTGGAAGACATTCCTTCCCCAGCACATCAGAACAACTACAGACAGTGACAAGGTCATCAACTACTACAAGGATTTCTTCAATGATCCCAACCGCTATGATTTCTCTGAAATCGGCCGCTACAAGCTCAACAAGAAGTTCTTCGGCATGGATGAGGACAAGTATATAAAGGAAACGACACTCACCATCGAGGACGTCATCGCAACGACAAGACTCATCATGGCGTTCGGCGACGGAAAGTTCCCCAAGGATGATGAAGACTCTCTCGGAAACAGAAGAGTCAGAACCGTCAGAGAACTTCTCGAGAACAGTCTCGGTGATGCGTTCAGCAAGATGGTAAAGGCCGCAAAGGACAAGATGAACGTCTCGGATGACGACGTCAGACCGCAGGACATCATCTCCATCAAGCCTGTCATCGGTGCAGTCAGGGAGTTCTTCGGTTCGTCCCAGCTGAGTCAGTTCATGGATCAGGTCAACCCGCTTGCCGAGCTCACACACAAGAGAAGAATCTCCGCCATCGGCCCGAAAGGCGGTATCAAGAGGGACAATGCACGTCAGCTCTTCGATGTACGAGATGTAAACTACACCCACTACGGAAAGATCTGTCCTATCGAGACTCCTGAAGGCGGCAACATCGGTCTTATCCTGACCCTTGCCAACTATGCGAAGATAAACAGCTACGGCTTCATCCAGACACCTTACAGAAAGGTGCTTAACGGTGTCGTCACAGACGAGTGCCGCTACCTCGACGTAAACGACGAGGAGAAGGCGAAGATTGCACAGGGCAACGCTGCTGTCGAGAAGAAGAAGGACGGCTCCTTCGTCCTCAAGGGTGAGGTCTCGGTCAGAGCCAACCAGGACTACTCGACTGCAATGCCGGAGGAGATCGACTGGATGGATGTATCCCCGAAGCAGGTTGTGTCCGTAGCCGCATCCCTCATTCCGTTCCTCGAACACGACGACGCCAACCGTGCCCTCATGGGTTCGAACATGCAGCGCCAGGCAGTTCCTCTCGTATTCCCCGAGACTCCGCGTGTCGGTACAGGTATGGAGGGCAGAACAGCCTACGACTCGTCAATCATGGTCAAGGCAAGAAGAAGCGGTAAGGTAGTCTATGTCTCTTCTCTCACAATCAAGGTACAGCCGGATGAACCGACGGTTCCGGGCGAACTTGATGTATATGAACTCAGAAAGTACGAGATTACGAACCAGGATTCCTGCATGAACCAGCGTCCGCTTGTCCATGTCGGCGATGTCATAAAGAAGAATGATGTCCTGGCAGACGGCCCGAGCACCGATCACGGTGAACTCGCTCTCGGAAGAAACATCCTTGTCGGCTTCGTTCCATGGAACGGATACAACTACGAGGACGCCGTTCTCATCAGCGAGAGAGTCGTCAGCGAAGATATCTACACATCAATCCATATCAAGGAATATGAGGTTGACAGAAAGGAGACCAAGCTCGGAGAGGAGAGGTTCTCGCGTGACCTCCCGAATACTTCCGAGAGAGCCGTCGAGCACCTTGATGCCGAGGGTATCGTATGTATCGGAACATATGTCAGGAGCGGAGACATCCTTGTCGGTAAGACGACTCCCAAGACAGAGACCGAGAACACGCCTGAGCAGAAGCTTCTCAACTCCATCTTCGGTGAGAAGAGCAAGGATACGAGAAACGCATCCCTCGTCGTTCCTCACGGCGTCGAAGGAACTGTCATCGACATCCAGAGAATAACCAAGAAGGAGGAACTCACACCGGGTTCACTCGAAACCGTCAAGGTCTACATCGCAACGAAGCGCAAGCTCAAGCAGGGCGACAAGATGGCCGGCAGACACGGTAACAAGGGTGTTGTCTCGAGAGTTCTTCCCCAGGAAGACATGCCTTACATGGAAGACGGTACACCGCTTGATGTATGTCTCAACCCGCTCGGCGTTCCTTCCCGAATGAACATCGGACAGCTCATGGAGACACAGCTCGGATGGGCTGCAGTCAAGAACGATGTCTGGTACAAGACTCCTGTCTTCCAGTCTGCGACAATGGAGCAGATTGAAGAGGAGATGGTCAAGGCCGGACTTCCGAAGGACAGCAAGGTCACGCTCTACGACGGAAGAACGGGTGTGCCGTTCGTCAACAAGGTATTCTGCGGCTACATCTACTACCTCAAGCTCCATCATCTCGTCGACGACAAGATGCATGCAAGAGCCACGGGTCCGTACTCACTCGTCACACAGCAGCCTCTCGGCGGTAAGGCAATGTTCGGAGGCCAGAGACTGGGTGAAATGGAGGTATGGGCATTCGAGGCATACGGTGCCGCGAACAACCTCCAGGAGCTTCTGACGGTCAAGTCCGATGACATGAAGGGAAGAGTCAACATCTACCAGGCTATCGTCAAGGGCGAACCGGCTGCACATCCGGATGATCTTCCGGAAGGATACAAGGTTCTCTGCCAGGGACTGAGAGGTCTCGCACTGGATCTTGCTGCATATGATGAGAACGGCAGGCTTATTCCTCTCACCGAGAAGGACAAGGAGATAATCAGCAAGGCCGAAAAGGAAAAGAACAACCAGTAAGGAGGCACGGGATGAGCGATACACATGATATCAGTACATTAAGAATTAAGATTGCATCCCCGGATCAGATACTCTCCTGGTCCTACGGCGAAGTCAAGAAGCCGGAGACAATCAACTACCGCTCCCTGAGGCCGGAGAGAGACGGTCTCTTCTGCGAGCGTATCTTCGGTACGACACGTGACTGGGAATGCTGGTGCGGTAAGTTCAAGAGCAAGAGATACAAGGGAACGGTATGTGAGCGCTGCGGTGTCGAAGTCACCGAAAAGAAGGTAAGACGTGAGCGCAGCGGCCACATCAAGCTGGCTACTCCTGTCGCACATGTATGGTTCTACAAGTCACAGCCCTCCATCATGAGCTATCTTCTCGAGATGAAGAAGGCTGACTTCAACTCCATCTTCAAGTATGAGAGCTACGTCGTCATCGACCCCGGTCAGGTCGAAGGACTCAGTAAATGCCAGGTTCTCAGCGAGGCCGAGTACGAGGAGTACATCCTCAAGTACGGCGAGGACTCCTTCAAGGCAGGAATGGGCGCAGAGGCAATCTACGAACTCCTGAAGGGTCTTGACCTTGTCGCTCTCAGGGAGAGAAACAGGGAAATCCTCGCGGAAATCATCCGCAAGAACGGAAAGACAGACAGCGGAGAGGCCAAGAAGGCCGCATCCGTCATCAAATACTGCACATGGTTCATCGATTCCGGCAACCAGCCCGAATGGATGATTCTCACTGTTCTCCCGGTCATTCCGCCAGACCTCAGACCTATGGTCCAGCTTGACGGCGGAAGGTTTGCCACAACCGACCTCAACGAACTCTACAGAAGAGTCATCAACAGAAACAACCGTCTGCAGCGCCTCATTTCAATCCAGGCTCCGGACATCATCGTCCGCAACGAGAAGAGAATGCTTCAGGAAGCGGTCGACTGTCTCCTTGACAACGGCAAGGTCGAGAATCCTGCAAAGGGTGCTTCGAAGAGAGATCTCAAGTCTCTTGCAGACCAGCTCAAGGGTAAGCAGGGAAGATTCAGACAGAACCTCCTGGGTAAGCGTGTCGACTATTCCGGTCGTTCCGTCATCGTCGTAGGCCCGGAACTCAAGATGCATCAGTGCGGTGTCCCGTCACTCATGGCTCTCGAGCTCTTCAAGCCGTTCCTCATCAGAAGACTTCACGACAACGGAATAGCTCCGAACGTAAAGAAGGCCAAGGTCATGGTCGAGGAAGGGGCTCCGGAAGTTTGGTCTATCCTCGAGGATGTCGTCAAGGAACACCCTGTCATGCTCAACCGTGCTCCTACGCTCCATCGTCTCGGCTTCCAGGCATTCGAACCCGTCCTCGTCGACGGCAAGGCCCTCAAGCTTCATCCGCTCGTATGTCACGCATTCAACGCCGACTTCGACGGAGACCAGATGGCAATCCATGTTCC
This sequence comes from uncultured Spirochaetaceae bacterium, assembly GCA_964552905.1. GTDB lineage: Bacteria > Spirochaetota > Spirochaetia > Sphaerochaetales > Sphaerochaetaceae > Ornithospirochaeta. The sequence goes on along the minus strand of CAZKIT010000074.1, from coordinate 641 downwards.
TCTTTCGGAGGCTGCACAGCTTGAGTGCTGGACACTCATGCTCAGCACCACGAACCTCCTCGACCCGGCAAACGGAAAGCCGATTGCCTACCCGAGCCAGGACATGGTCCTCGGTATCTACTACCTCACGAAGGAGAGATTCGACCTCGACAGGGGAGAGAAGAGAAAGCACTTCGAGTCGCTGAGCGAAATCGAGGCTGCTATCGACGCATACAGCGTTTCCTATAACGAAAGAATATATTACCGCCTGAAGAAGGATCTCGTGATCATTGACGAGAAGGGCAACAAGACTGTTTCCGACGGCGTGAAGTGGACAGAGACCACACCGGGAAGAATCATCTTCAACTCTTCAATCCCGGCAGGTCTTCCGTACCAGAACTACTGCCTCGGAGACAAGCAGCTGAAGAAGCTCATCACGGCTACTCTCGAGAGTGACAAGCCTTCCGTCGCAGTCGAGCTTCTCGATTCCGTCAAGAGCCTCGGTTACAAGTATGCAACTCTCTTCGGCGCTACAATCGGCCTCAGCGACATGATTGTCCCGTCAGGAAAGAAGGACCTCATCGCAAAGGCGGAGGCAGAGGAAGCCCACATCAAGGATCAGCTCCTCAGCGGTACAATCTCCGAAGAAGAGAAGAAGAGCA
>CAZKIT010000073.1:0-7828 GCA_964552905.1 uncultured Spirochaetaceae bacterium | reverse complement strand
ATTAACGGGTTAAAAAATTGAAAGAGTCAAAGACCTCGTCGATACTGACTCCGACCGCCCCTTTCACCTCTTTCTGTACGTTTTCGCGGACTGCGACTATCGTATAGCGGTCCCTGAGCTCGAGTGCTCTCCAGAGCCTGCGTTCGCTCTCGCTGTCCAGAACGAAGACGATAAGGTACCTCTTCCCGCCGTTTTCCGTGAGAAGATTCAGTTCCTCTCCGTCATAGACGGGCTTCCAGACAGTGTATCCGGCCTCGACGAGCTTCTCATAGAGATACCTCTCGGCCTTCTCCTCGGCTCTGAGTGTCCATGGTTTCTCCACGGCATTGTACGGCAGAGGATAGTGGACGCTTTCTCCCGTCGTCGCATTCTTCTTCACGTCGTATAGAGGGACCTCCCTCAAGTGCACGAGTAAATCATCGGGGACCTCTTTCGAGAAGAGAATCTCCCTCGTTCTGTCATTCATCCGTCAGCCTCCGCGCCTCAGAAAGGATATCATCATCGGAAGGAAGTGTTTCACCTTCGAGCCTTCTTGTAAAGGCAAGGGGAATATTCTTTGCCGAAAGTACACTGACTGCGGCATCCCTGTTGACTTCACGTACAAGCCTGAGGACAGTCTCGGCAACGCTGCCCTGCAGAGGAGTGTCCTCGAGAATGAGAATCGAACGGAAGGAAGAGGCTTCCTTACGGATCGCATTTTCGTCGAGAGGTCTGAGGGACGCGATGTCGAGGAAAGTACACTCGTCTTCCGGAAGAAGCTTTCTCGCTCTGTTGAAAGGTCTTGAATAACCTATGACAAGGAGTTTCTTTCCCCTTCCCGTCTTCACCGCCTTCCCCGGAGGAAGGATGTAGAGGTCGTCTCCGACATCATCCGCCTCATCGCCGTAGAGGGCCTTGTGCTCGAGAAATATTACCGGACAGTTCTCGTAGCTTGCCCCCAGGAGGTACGCCTTCGCAGTCCTTGCATCGGAGGGTGCGATCACCTTGAGTCCCGGAACCGTGAGAAACATTGATTCGAGGCACTGCGTATGCTGTGCGCCGTGTCCCGTACCGCCGCCCATTGCCGTGCGGACTATGAGCGGGCACCTCAGCTGTCCTGCGGACATGAAGTACGCCTTAGCGGCGTGGTTGATTACAGGATCCGAAACAAGCGTCAGGAAATCGCCGTACATGATTTCGACTACCGGTCTCTCCCCGAGGAACGCCGAACCTGCAGCCATGCCGGTGAAGGTCTCCTCGCTTACCGGTGTCTCCATTATCCTGTCGGGGTACTTCTTCCAGAGTTCACCCGAGACACCGAAGCATCCTCCGTATATCCCGATATCCTCCCCGATGAAGTATGTTCTTCTGTTTTTCCCGAGCATTGCGTCCAGGGCTTCCCTCACGGCCTCGCGGTATGTTGCACTGTGGGTGCTTCCCTCCGTTGAGACGAAAGTATCGGAAGAGGGAATGACAAGAGCTTCAGCCTCTTCGAGAGATACCGTGTCATCCCTGGTTTCGAGTGCCTTCTTCCAGGCATCCTCGATTGTTTTTCTCTCTTTTTCGATAAGGGACGAAAGCGTCGCTTCATCAATACTGTGCTTGCGGATAAAGGTGAGAATCGGATCCTTCTCCTTCCACTTTCTCTCCTCGGATCTGTCTCTGTAGAGGAGCTTGTCCGACTTGCTGTGACCACACTGGCGGTAGGTATCAGCTTCAATGAAGAAAGGCCTGTGATGAGCGAGGATGTATCTTCTCGCATCTGTTACACAGTCAAAGACGGCGTCATAGTCGTTGCCGTCAACTGTCCTGTATCCGATGTTGTAGCCCGCAGAGCGTGATGCGATACTTGCCGTACTGATCATTCTCTCAGCTGACGCGGACATCCCGTAGTGGTTGTTCTCCATATAAAAGAGGATGGGAAGATTCCACACCGATGCAAGATTCATCGCTTCGTGGAGTGTTCCCCTGCTGGATGCGCCGTCCCCGAAAACGGCGACGGCAATGTTATCCTTTCCCTGGCGGCTGAGCGCAAGGGATGCGCCGAGGGCAAGAGGAATGCCGGAGCCGACGACAGCCGAGGAGCCGAGATTTCCGTGTCCGGTGTCCGTCATGTGCATGCTTCCCCCCAGCCCCATGCAGAGCCCCCGGCGGGAGCCCAGCATCTCGCTGAACATTCTGGAAATGTCACTTCCGGACGCAACGTTGAAGCCGTGACAGCGGTGTGTCGGGACAAACCAGTCCCCCTTTTCAAGAGCAAGGCAGAGTCCCGTGTGACTTGCCTCCTGTCCGATGGAAAGGTGGGTTGTTCCGTATAGATTACCTAATTTAAATTCCTCGTCTATCTTCTCCTCGAAAAGCCTCGAGCGTATGAGGAGGGACAGTATTTCCGTTTCTAGCATAACAATCGGAATATAAGGTATAGATAAACAGGAACGGGGTCAAGAACAGCAGGCTCCGGGATTGTGTCTCATAATTCACAATCCCCCGATACGTTTTCATGTCCCGCATCCGACAGACTCATGATAAGGAAACGGAGAGATGGAATCAGGATATTCCTGCCTCGTATGAAGGCAGCAGCATGATCAGAGTCAGAATGTCGCTCCGGTAACTCTATGCCGTGCGGACAGAGAGGAAAGCAAAATCTCAATTTTGTTGATGTGGAGTGTTCCATGTTTTTCTCTTTTCCTTTAGAATTTCTTTAAGTCGGAGGCATCAAATGGCTGCACCACTTACCAAAGACCTGAAAAGGGTTCTCATCAGCGAAGAGCAGATCGCGAAAAGAGTCGACGAGCTCGCAGAAGAAATCAACAATCACTACAGGGATATTACAGAACCGCTTATACTCGTGGGAGTACTCAAGGGTTCTGTCTTCTTCCTCGCAGACCTTGCACGCAAGATTACGGTCCCCCACATCGTGGACTTCATCGCAATATCCAGCTACGGTGCGAAGGGTGACAGGAGAGGAGAGGTTAGATTCCTGATGGACACGAGAGAGAGCATCACGGACCGTCCGGTACTCATCGTCGAGGATATTCTCGACAGCGGACACACGCTCGATTACCTCACGAAGAACTTTCTCGCACGTCACCCGATCTCCGTCGAGAAGGCTGTCTTCCTGGACAAGCCTGGCCGACACGAAGTCGACGTATCTATTCAGTATAAAGGTTTCGACATCCCGGATGTCTGGGTTGTCGGATATGGACTCGACTATAAGGAGGAGTACCGCACTCTCCCTTATATAGCAGAAATGATTCCGCGCGAATAAAGGAAGGAAAGAATGGCTGTCAATTGTGTTGTAGGTCTCCAGTGGGGAGACGAGGGAAAGGGACGTATCGTCGATTATCTTGCACAGGATGCAGATATGGTAATCCGCTATCAGGGCGGTGACAATGCAGGACATACCGTAGTCAACGAGTACGGCAAGTTCGGTCTTCACATTCTGCCGTCGGGCATCTTCAATCCAGATACGATGAACATCGTAGGCGCAGGAACCGTTGTCAACTTCGACAGGATGCACAGTGAAATCGAGGACATCGAGAAGAAAATCGGCAGAAAGCTGGACAACATCTTCATCGACGTCAGGGCTCACGTCATTCTCCCCTACCATATGGCTCTCGACGGAGCTGAAGAGGGAAAGAGGGCCGAGAAGGACAAGATCGGTACCACCAAGAGAGGTATCGGGCCATGCTATCAGGATAAGGCTGCGCGTAGCGGAATCAGGGCCGGGGACCTCCTCAACTGGGACTTCCTCGTGAAGAGACTCGAAGCGAACCTCTCCAAGAAGAACAGGGAACTCGAGTACTACGGACTCGACACATACACGCTCGACGAGCTTCTCGAGAAGTGCAGGGCATGGAAGGAGGAGTTCGGCTCCCACATCATCGACACGACAACCGTCGTGAGAGACGCAGTGGAGAACGACAGGAAGATTCTCCTTGAAGGCCAGCTCGGAATCATGAGGGACAACGACTGGGGTATCTATCCGTACTCGACATCATCCAACCCCACATCAAGCGGAGCATGCAACGGCGCGGGAATCCCGCCGAGAGCAATAAAGAAGGTATACGGCGTTGCAAAGGCCTACTCGACAAGTGTCGGCGGCGGTCCGTACATGACGGAGCTCTTCGACGAGGACGGCGAGAAGCTGAGGGACATCGGACATGAATACGGAGTCACGACAGGCAGACCCAGGCGCTGCGGCTGGTTTGATGCGGTTGCAACTGACTATGCTTGCTACATGAACGGCGTCACCGACGTATGTCTCACGAAGATTGATGTCCTCGACACATTCAGGACAATCAAGGTCTGCACAGGCTACATGATTGACGGAGAGTACTACTCCTATCTTCCGGACACGGCTCACCAGGAGAAGGCAAAGCCGGTCTACAAGGAATATGAAGGCTGGATGACTCCGACTACGGAATGCAGAACCTGGGAAAGCCTTCCCGAGAAGTGCAGGGAATACATCCTCAGCGTCGAAAAGCTCATCGGTGCTCCCATCACTCTCATCTCCGTCGGTCCCGAAAGAGATCAGCTCATCATAAGGAATAAATAAAACCATGGATTACGACCACTCAGTTTTCATCTCACCTTTCACATGGCGCTACGGCTCGGAGGAAATGAAGGGAATCTTCTCCGAGGAGCATAAACGGAAGCTTCTCAGGAAAGTCTGGATAGCCCTCGCAAAGGCGGAGATGAAGGCCGGGCTCGTAACGGAGGAACAGGTGGATGAACTTGTCGCCCACAAGGACGATATCGACATCGACAGGGCAACTGAAATCGAAAATGTCATCCACCACGACCTCATGGCCGAGATAAAGACCTATGCCGAGCAGTGTCCGAAGGCCGGCGCGATTATCCACCTCGGCGCCACAAGCATGGACGCTCTCGACAACGCCGATGCCGTCAGATACAGAGAAGCACTTCTTCTCACGCTGGCTCATCTCGATGATGTCATCAGGGCCCTGAGGAAAAAGACGGAGGAGACGAAGGCCACCATCACGATGGCCTTCACCCATATACAGCCGGCGGAGGTGACGACAGTCGGATACAGACTGAGTCAGACTCTCCAGGACCTCCTCGACGACAGGGAAGACCTCGTGAATATGATTCACCGCATAAAGGGAAAGGGAATGAAGGGAGCCGTCGGAACGGCTGCCTCCTACTCCACCCTCACCGAAGGAACCGGCATCACGGCGATGGAACTCGAGAAGGCGGTGATGGATGAACTCGGCCTCAAGGCATTCGATGTCTCGACGCAGACATATACCAGGAAGCAGGATCTCAGAATCGTGGAGACGCTTTCGCACATCGCGGCGACACTCCACAAGTTCAGCCAGGATTTCCGTGTCCTGCAGTCCCCTCCCATCGGAGAGTTCAGCGAGCCGTTCTCGAAGATGCAGGTCGGCTCCTCTGCAATGCCGTTCAAGCGCAACCCGATCCTCAGCGAGAAGATATGCTCCCTTTCCCGCATCGTGGAGGACGCCTACAGTGCAGCATGGCAGAATGCGGCTGCGGCGTTTCTCGAGAGAACGCTCGACGACTCGGCAGACAGACGTGTCTTCATACCCGAAAGTTTCCTCGCTCTCGACGAGATGCTGATTACCGAGAAGAAGATTGTCTCGGGCATGCAGATTCATCCGGCTGCGACGAAGAGGCTTCTCGACAACTACGCTGTCTTCGCATCAACGGAGAGACTGTTGATGGAACTCGGAAAGAGAGGCGCCGACAGACAGGAGATGCACGAAGTTATAAGAGAGGACAGTCTCAAAGCCTGGGCTCTTGTCCAGGAAGGAAAACCCAATCCCCTGAAGGATGAACTCATGAAGAATCCCGAGATTCTGAAATACCTTACAGAAGAGGAAATCGGAAAGACGCTCGATGCCTCGGAATATACCGGAGACGCTGTCGAAAGGACCCGGATTGTACTAAAGAGAGCCGAGAAGGTCCTTGGCGAGTGAGACTATCTCATCGCTGCTTTGAGTGAAAGTCCCCCTGAAAAGGGGGTCTCTTCCGCCTCCGCGGAGAGATAGTGATGCTTTCAGTGCATTGAAATCATCCTTTCTTCCCACAAACATGAACCGGTTTCCGGGACCTGTGATGAATATTTTTCTTTCCTTTTCCTCACATGCCTTCTCTATGAGAGAATCAAGATCGTACTCAGTCGAATAGACGACAGGACTCTCCGCATGTGAGAGGAATTCGTTTTCGGCAAGAGTCTTCTCGAGAGCCTTCACCCGGTGTCGCAGGTCTCTGTTCTCCTCGAGAAGATGATTAACAGCCCCCGTAAGAGTCGATGCATCCGATGAGAGGAGAGCTCCCGTCTCAGCAACTGCAGATGCATTCTCACGTCTCAGGGCGACGGCCTTCTTTCCGACTCTCCAGACTGTTCTCGAGTGCGAACGTATCGTGTCCTCGCCGACGAAGACAAGCTCCCCGATCTGTCCCAGCGTAGAAAGATGAACACCTCCGCACGGAACGGCATCCTGGCCCTCGATAAAGACGACCTTCACAACAGCGTCATCAACCTTGATGGTTCTCCTCAGATTGAGGCTTTCGGCCTTCTCGCGGCTCATGTCCTCGATCCAGACCTTTCTGTTCTCCCCGATAAGACGTCCGGCCTCCTCCTCGACAAGGAGAAGAGTATCGCGGGCGATGCACGAGCGGTCCGTTTCGATTGTTATCTCGTCGGAGCCGTGATGGACGGCAACCGTCCCGATTCCGAATGAATTGTAGAGAACCGAAGAGAGAAGATGCTGTGCCGTATGTTCCTGCATGCCGAAGAATCGCTCGTTCCAGTCAAGTCTGAGGATGGCCTTCTCTCCGACGACGGGAAGAGGACCGTCAGTCACGTGGATGGGATTGCCCTCCCTGTCCTTGACTGTCGTGATTATCCTGATTGGCCCGAAGTAACCGCTGTCACCACGCTGTCCGCCGCACTCGGGGTAGAAAATGGATCTGTCAAGAATAAAGCCATTATCTGTAACGGCAGTAACAGCCGCCTCGATTTCCTTCGTATATGGTTCTCTGTAGTAGAGTTTATCAGTTGTCATTTTCATTTCTCCCCTGGTGAGCCTTCGGAAGCGAGAGGTGGAGCTTGTAGCCCAGGACCCTCGCAAGAATCGTGAAGAATGCAGTGACCCAGATGTTGATGGATGCATCGACACCGAGATAGCTCAGAAGAAGATACAGAAGAGCCCCGAGTATGCTTGCCGAAGCGTAGAAATCGGAAGTGAAGACCATGGGCACCTCCTTTGCAAAGAGGTCTCTCAGGACTCCTCCTCCTACAGCGGAGAGGACGCCCGAGAATATGATGCCGACGGGGATTATCGAGAAGGCAGCAGCCTTCTCGCACCCGAGGGCCGTGAAGAATCCCAGACCTATGGCGTCAAGGAACATTATGTGGTCGGGGAAGGAATCGACGGAGACGTTCTCCCCGATGAGGAACATCACGAGTCCCGCGACGAACGCCACTGCTATGTAGACGCTGTTCTGATAGACGGCGACTGGGACAGCCCCGATGAGCACGTCTCTTATCATACCGCCGGCACACCCGACGGTGATGGCGAAGACTATGACTCCCAGGAAGTCCATATTCTTCTTAATGGCCTTTGCGGCTCCCGAGAGAGCGAAGACGAAGGTTCCGAAAACATCAAACAAGAGTAATACGCCGTTATTCATAGCGATGACAGCTTAAACTGATTTGTAAAAACAGTCATCACATCGGGGAGAATATATAACGGATGAGAGACAGAGATGCATTAACTTTCTTAGAACCTTTACGCCAAAAGGATTGTCTTCCGGCATATAAGACGGAAGACGGATCTGGTCTTCTATTACAGAACAA
>CAZKIT010000072.1:0-7834 GCA_964552905.1 uncultured Spirochaetaceae bacterium | reverse complement strand
TCTGAAGAAAAGAGAGCTGTCAACCGACGGGAAACGTCGTGCCTGTCTCTTATCTTTTTCTGTTCCTCCGCCCCGGTCCGTGGTATATTACATTCAACAGGAGATGAGAACATGAAATATGTCAGATTCAGTCTCAGTGACAAGTCAGTCCGTTACGGTTCGCTGGAAGGTGAGAGAATCGAGGAGATTACCAGTCCCTTTGACGGGGAGGTAAGGAAGAAGGGTGTCTTCCATGAACTTTCTGCCGTGAGACTCCTTGCTCCGTGTCAGCCTTCAAAGGCTCTCTGCATCGGCCTCAATTACCGTGATCATGCAGAGGAGTGTCATTATGACATTCCCGTGACTCCCGTCGTATTCATGAAGCCGAGCTCGGCTGTCATCGGTCCGGAAGACAGGATTGTCTACCCTCCGCTCAGCAGGCGGGTCGACTATGAAGCCGAGCTCTGTGTTGTCATCGGGAAGAAGGCTTCTCATGTCTCCAGGGAGGAAGCTCCTTCATATATTCTCGGTTATACCTGTGCCGATGATGTGACTGCCCGTGATCTGCAGCCCCATGACGGACAGTGGACGATAGCAAAGGGCTTCGACACCTTCCTTCCTCTCGGACCTTACATCTCGGATGAAGTGGATCCCTCTGGTCTCACTGTCGAGAGCAGACTCAACGGAAAGACAATGCAGAAGTCCAATACATGTAACCTCATTTTCGATGTCAGCTTCCTCGTGAGTTATCTTTCTTCCGTCATGACACTGCTTCCGGGTGATGTCATCTGCACAGGAACTCCCTCTGGTATCAGCGGCATGAACAGGGGTGATACCATCGAAATCGTGATCGACGGACTCGGAGTCCTGAGAAACATCGTAGGATGAAGAAGATTCCTCTCCTGATTCTTCTTGTCCTCCTTCCGCTTGCCGCATGGTCTTCCGTTGTGATTGCATACAGGGAGTCCTGGGATATTCCCCTTATGGAGACTCTGGGGGAGTGCGGGATAGAGTACGAACTTCTGGATGAGGTGGAACTTTATGTCAATCATGCTTTCGTCCCGACTGAGAACGGAGGGCTTTCCTCCCCGGATGCCGCTTTTCTGAAGAATCTGGATCTTTCATATACGAATGCCTCCTCCCTGCTTTCCGGTGCGGATTACCTCATAATCCCGGGGGGACGGGACATCTCTCCCTCTCTCTACGGGGAAGAAGATGATTCTGATTATCCCAAGTCCGCCGTGGAGGATATCTCGGACTACATACTGCTGAAGTACGCCGTGGAGAACGGTATCCCCGTTCTCGGTATCTGCAGGGGGATGGAGATGATAGCCGTCTACTATGGAGGAACGCTCATCAGTGATATCGGGGAGTATATTCCCCGTTACAGCGGGATTCACCAGAGTAACGTAATGCCGTACTCCTTCCATTCAATATGTATCACAGGCAGGGATTCGCTTCTTTACAGGGCCTTCTCAAGGAGTGTCGTCACGGGACTTCCGTCAAACCACCATCAGGGTGTGACGGGGCTTGAAGACACTCCTCTCTCCGTTACGGCATACACCGTCACTGACGGAGTATGCGTCATCGAGGCTGTGGAGACCGAGGGTGTCACGGGTATACTGTTCCATCCCGAGAAGGTGAGGGAGATGATTCTCGACGGCTTTGATGTCTCGTCTTATATCGGTGAAGACGATGTCATTTCCTTCTTCAGGACTGTGCTGTCGGAGCCGTAGGAGCGGGGAGTGCCGCTTCTCCCTCCTGTGTTTCCTCGCTGCAGCGCGGGAAGCGCAGCGTGAATGTCGTTCCTTCTCCGGGCTTCGACTCCACCGTGATGGTTCCGCTGTTTGCCTGACATGCGTGCTTCACTATCGCGAGTCCGAGACCCGATCCGCCGTTGGCCTTGCTCCTTGATTTGTCGACACGGAAGAAGCGTGTGAAGATCCTGTCCTGGTATTCCTCCGGAATTCCTATTCCCGTGTCAGATACCCGGATATAGGAGTAGGTGCCGTCCTCGTCTGTCGTGATGTCGACCATCCCTTCCGTGTCCGAGTACTTTATGGCATTGTCGACGAGGTTGTATATCGCACTGTATATCATTGACACGTTGGCATATATCCTCGTGTGGTCTCCGCAGACCGTTATCATGATGTTCTTCTCTTCGGCAAGCTGCGAGAGGTTTTCGCGGACAGTCCTTGCCACCTCGTACGTGTCGACGCTCTCCTTTGCTATCTCGCCGGAGCTTTCCTCTATCTTCGAGAGTCTTATTATATCCTCGATGAGTGTCTTCATCCGGTGGCTCTCGTTGTATATCTGGTTGACGAATCTCTCCTCGTCCTCCCTTTTGACGACTCCGCTCTTCAGCAGCTCCGCGCTTCCGCATATTATGTGGAGAGGAGACTTGAGCTCGTGCGAGACATTTGCGGAGAACTCTCTGCGTCTCGTCTCCATGTCGAGCTGACGGGTGATGTCATAGATCAGAACCGACGTTCCGCTCTGCACGCCGCTGGAGAGGAGGGTCGTCGCTTCAAGACGGTAGGTCCGGCCCTTGTATGAGTAGAATGTGGTGTCCTCTCCCTTTTCGTTCCTGACAACCTCCACGACTTCCTTCGGGAGCATGTCAAGCTTTCCGTGCATGACGCTCTTCCCCTTCATGCCGAGTACCTTTATGGCGGCCTTGTTGATGAAGGCTATGGTGTCATCTGATGTGATTAGTATGAGACCTTCCCTGAGAGAATCGGAGATGGCCTGGAAATCATCCTTGCTCTTCTGCAGTTCCTCCTGCTGCTTCGAGAGATCTCTCTTCTGCTCCCATATCTTCTGGATAAGCGGCTTTATCTCCCTGTAGGCACCGGCGGGGTCCGGTGTCTCCATGTCGATGTTGTTCAGGGGCCTGATTATCTTGAATGTCATGAGCCGTGCAATCACCGCGGCGAGGAGAAGACAGAGGACGGCTATCATGATGATCGGCGCCTTCATCTCGAGAACGGTGTCCCAGAACGTGAGCATAGTGTTAGTCGCGACGATCACAGTGCCGTCAGGGAGACTCTTTCCGGCCATGATGAGCTCTCCGAACATGAAGGAGGTATGCGTGCTTATGATGGTGTTGCTCTGTATGATCTTGGATAAAAAGTCGACAAGGTCCTCGTGGTCCGTCACGAGGTACCACACGTCCTCCGACGAGTCATTGAGTATCTTGCCGTTCGGGGAGATTATCGTGATGCGGTAATCATGGGTGTTGAATTTCTCGACGAAGGTCTCGCCGCCGACGGTGTAGCCGCTGGCGATGATGTCGACGACTTCCCTCAGAAGCAGCTCCTGCCGTCCCGTCAGGATGCTGTATGTTGCCGATACGGTCAGAAGTACGGACACTGTCATGATGCAGAGCATCGCAAGAAGAAGCGACCACAGCATCCTTTTAGTCATTGTCCGTCATCCTCCCTTTCCTTTCAGAGCGTCTGTTCCTGTCCGGCTACGAATTTGTACCCGATTCCCCTTACCGTCTGTATACAGCTTCCGCATTCGCCGAGCTTTGTCCTGAGTGCTCCCATATGGACATCCACTGTCCTGGATTCGTCGTTTATGTCCTGTCCCCAGATTGTGCGGAACATCTCCTCTCGGGAGATGAGGACACCGGGATTGGTTATCAGAATCTTCAGAAGTTCGTATTCCCTCAGCGTGAGCTTCAGCGGCTTTCCGTCGACGTAGACGGAGTGCTCCCTGTCGTCCAGGGTGATGCGGCCTTCCGTGTAGACGCTCTTTGCCTCTTCCTTCTGGAAGTAGCGCCTGAGCACGGCCTTCACACGGGAAATCATCTCCATCATTCCGAATGGCTTCGAGAGATAGTCGTCGGCCCCTCCGTCGAGTCCCAGGACCCTGTCGAACTCGCTTCCGCGCGCAGTCGCGATGATGACGGGTATCATCCTGATTTCCCTGCGGCTGTCGGAGCGGAGTCTTCTCAGTATGGAGAGTCCGTCCTCTCCCGGGAGGTTGAGATCAAGGATGATGAGATCGGGGGTTTCAGTCTCCAGAGAAGTCCAGAGTTCATCCCCGTTCTCGAGGCCCTTGGCATCGATTCCTGCGGAGTTTAGGCTGTACACAACCATTCCCTGCATGGACAAGTCATCTTCAACACAGTATATAAGCGGCATAACGGCTCCCTCTGTTCTTCTTCAACCCTGATTATGTTTTCAACCTTAATGCAAAAAAAACAGAAAGTAAAGAAATAGAAAAGGGAAGGGAAATTTCTTTTCTCTCATCTTTACCGTATCTTTACGCTTTCTTTTCTCAAAAAAAGCGAAAATCGCAACAGAAAACAACAAACGAAAAGATTCTGCAAGGAAATTGTAAAGATTCTGTAAATAGAAGTTGCAAACCCGGAAAAGCTGGGTTAGAGTTTGGATACATCATGGCTTCATGATGCAACAAAGGAGAAAAATGATGAAAAAAACAATCGTTGTGCTGCTTGCGGCAGCTCTGCTTTTCTTTTTAGTTCCTACTAATCTAATGGCAGCTATCACAGGCGCTGACCTTAAAACCTATGACTGCCCGTTCCTTCTTACATCAGGCGGACAGGGAGCAGGATCCAAGACCCTTCGTCTCCTCCTCAACCAGACAAAGAAGTTCACTTATGGTGAAGATGCAGACTTCTTCCTCGAAGATGAGACTCCCGCTCGCTATTCTTATATTGACAGCGGCAAGTACACGACGCTCGTCATCGTCATGTCAGTGACGGAGAAGGGACTCGGTGCATCGGGTATCACAATCGAGGACGAAATCAAGTACCTCAAGGAAGTCATCAAGAAGGCTGAGGCTCAGAACATGCCTATCGTCGCTGTCTCGATGGAGAAGGACGCAAGAAGCAAGATCAGCACGAACGGCAACGAACGTGTCATCGACACGGTTTGTCCGCATGCTGACTGGATCATCACAATCAAGGACAACAACACAGACGGCAGATTCACGACTCTCGGTGAAAAGTACAACATCCCCGTGACAATCGTCGACAAGCCTCTGGAACTTGTAAAGGTCCTCCCGTCCATTTTCATAAAGAAGTAAGTGAGGGTAGTGACTGATGAGTGTAACCGCATTGACACTTATACTGCTCGTCATAATGATAGCTGTCTTTATCCTGAGCAGTATCAAGCTTAAATCCCCCGACATATCGATGGTGGTCGCGGCAGTCGTAATCGCCGTCGTCGGTATGTTCATGTTCCCCGATCTGGGGTCTCCTGTAAGATACCTTGTCGAGGGACTCTTCGTGAACCTCGATCTTGCAATGCTCTTCATTGCAGCTTCGATCTTCGTCAACATCTATTCGTACTCGGGTGCCGTGACGACAATCACACGTTCAATCGTCCAGCACATCAGCAACAAGTGGCTCCTGATCACGATCATGGGCGTCCTGATGCTCATCCCGGGTGCTCTCACGGGTGCCGGAAGTGTTTCCATCTTCGTCCTGGGCGGACTGGTCAACACTGTCCTCGAATCACTCGGAGTATCGAAGAAGAGGAGAACCGTGTTCATATTCTTCTTCGCAATCCTCTCTGCAGCAGCTCCACCGATCAACCTCTGGACGATGCTCATGACGGCACAGGCCAACATGCCGTATGTCGGCTTCACGTGGCTCCTCCTTATCCCGATCTGTATCGCCGGTGCCGTATGTGTCGTATTTACAGGCTGGGGTGCAGTTCCCGAGCCTAAGGAAGAAACACTGAAGAAGCTTCCGGAGAAGACCGAAGGCATGTCTTGGTGGAGAATCCTCCTTCCAGTCCTGACGATCGTCGCACTCTTCGTGCTCGCTCTCGTCTGCCCGTGGAATCTTCCTGTCATCGGTCTTCCGCTGATGTTCGTCATCGCTGCCGTTGTTGCTCTTCTCTGTAATCCCAGGAAGACCAGCCCGAGGCAGTATCTCGGCATACTTGATGACACGATGGAGCAGGTATTCCCGCTCGTTGCGAACGTCCTTAGTATCGGTGTCCTGCAGAGTGCAATGGCTGCAACAGGCGTCAGAGGTCTTATCGGAAGTACATTCGTCGGCCTCCCGCTCGTCCTCATCTACTGCCTCATCCTCATCATCGGACCTATCTGCCAGGGATGCTTCAACTACGGATGTTCCGTTGTTCTCGGCGGACCGCTCATCTTCATGTTCAATACGCTGGGCATGGACGTCACGGTCATCTGCGCTGCTCTCTCCCTCATCTTCCCGATCGGAGACTGTCTGCCGCCGTCAAGAATCGTCGGAAGACTCGCATGCGAGGAAACGGGTTACACCGATTCGTATCTGGGCTTCCTGAAGTCTGCTCTCGTTCCGATTCTCGCAATCGGCATCATAGCAGTCGTTATGATTGTGAAACCTGTATGGTTCACATTCCTGTATTAATTGGAGGATAGAAAATGATGGTATTCTGGGAAAACTTCATTCATATCCTGTACTTCGTTATGGCGGGGCTGATCGCTCTCAGCTTTGTCAAGAGCTTCTTCAAGAGAAAGAAGAATGACAACATAGTATTCGACATCATGTACGCTTACTGCATCATTCCTTTCCTCCTCAGAGTTCTGTACATAAAGTGAGGCAGGGTATGACAAAAAGAAACAGATTAATAATAAAGATAGTCATTCTGGTTGTCATAATGGCATTCGCGACAATCGCCGCATGCGAGTTCTGGTACCTCAGGCACTACAAGGAGACAATCGTCACCAGCGAGTACCTGACAGAGGTCAAGTGGCTCAGCGACTATGTGCCGTCCCTCAAGGACACCTGGATGGACACCCCGGTCTTCATCTTCGACAGCGGAGTCGAAGGCGGTACGGTCTTCATCAACGGATGCCCGCACCCCTACGAGCCGGCTTCCACGATGGCTGCCTACCTCATGATCGAGAACATCAAGGTCGAGAAGGGAAAGGTCATCATCGTTCCGAGAGCAAACTACTCCGGTTCGACGGAAGGCATGGTCGGAGACGCCTACCCGATGACATTCAGCGTCGAGACAGAGTGGGGCGAAGAGACTTTCCGTATCGGCGACAGATACACCAACCCGCTTGACCAGTGGCCGGATCCGTTCACCTACATCAACTATCCTTCGGGACAGAATCTCGCTTACCAGGATATAAGAAACCTCAACAGAGTCTATCCGGGAAGAGAGGACGGAACCCTTACTGAAAGAGCAGGCTACGCCATCATGGAAATCATCCGCCAGGAAGACGTTGACATCGCCATCGACATGCACGAAGCCGAGATTCTCTATCCTGTCACATCGACATACGTCGCTCCTGCGAAGGTTCTCGACAGGGAGACATTCCTCGAGACAGGCGAGATGAACTACGTGGAGCCCGAGAGAAGCTCTCTCGACATCGCGATGATGGCGGCAATGAGCATCGAAGACTTCTTCATGAAGTGTGCTTCATCTCCGAACACACTCCACGGTCTCAGCCACAGAGAGTGGGCCGACTGGTCTGACTCCCTCACGTTCCTCATGGAAACACCGGAAATCTTCATTGACAAGATCACCGGCCCCAGAACCGAGGCTCTGATGTATGAAGGAAAGGACGAGTTCCTGCAGCGTGTCACGGACAAGGGTCTCACATACTTCCCGTACGATATGGAGTTCGGTACTCCTATGTGGTACAGAACGGCACGCCAGCTCCAGGGCGCTCTTGAAATCATCAACTGGGCCGGAATGTTCTACGAAGACCTCGAGGTCATCGTCGAATGGCCGACATACACGGAGATGGAGGAACTTGAGAACCAGGGTATCGATTCCATCGGTTACTTCCTCAAGAACCCCGATGCCGAGGAGAACAAGGCGAACAGATTTATCGTTTATCACAAACCTGTAGAGGTTGAAGATTAAAA
>CAZKIT010000071.1:0-7889 GCA_964552905.1 uncultured Spirochaetaceae bacterium | reverse complement strand
AGAATGAAGAATAGTGCCTCAAAGGTGAGTGAAGTTGACAACAAGAAAGGTAAGGTCCGTCAGTTTTATCTTAAGCTGATGCTTTTCTATATTCTCCTGCTGCTGGCTTTCTTCATTGTCTATGTCGGAGCAATTGTCTATCTCTCATACAACCTTGACAGGGATACCTATGAACTTGAGATAGAGAAGGAGATGACCGAGGCCCGGGAGCTGATTGACAGCTATGTTGAGAATGCCGAGAAGATATTCAGCAGGGTGAACTATTCGGTGTCATTCATGGAGCCGTACAAGAAACTTGTCGAGCATTCTTCCTTCACGCCGTCAGATACGACGACCATCATCACCGAACTTCGTAATGCCTACTCGTGGAGCGGTATTGTCGACATCGAGGATATCCTCCTGTTCACCGACGATAATGACAAGGCTTACTCGGCTGCAGGTGTAGTGTCGCTTACGTCCCCCTTCGAGCACATGTCGTTCCCGACGACATACCTTCAGGTAACGACCATAGCCGATCTGCTCTCCGTCGGGAGCAGCAAGTTCACCTTCAGTGACGACAATCTCCTCTTCGTCCACGGTTTCAGATATCAGGGGGGAATGGACAGGGGCGTCATCGCCATCAGCTTCAACTTTGACAAGTTTGTGCAGAAGCTTGAGAGAATCTTCGTCAACGGTTCCTGGAAGATATATTTCAACAACAGCCTCCTGGCAAGCTCAGGGGAAAGCGTTAGCGATGGAATCGAGTATGAAGTGACATTCTCAAGCAATTCGAAACTTGAGGCCATCTTCTGTTTCGAACCATTCAGATGGAAAGGCTCCGGATGGTTCCCGAAGGTTACACTTGGTGCCGGAACGATACTCTTTGTCGTCATCCTCATTGTCTTCATCGTATACAGGAGAAAGTACAACAGGTCCCTCACCCAGATAAGAAACCTCATTCCCAGCAAGGAAAGCATCGAAGACGATGAAATCGGCTCCATGATTCAGGATCTGCAGGGTATGGTTGTCGACTACAACACGTACAAGGATGACCTTGATCATGCCATTCCGTATATAAAGACGGGATTCTTTGCTTCCGATGCCACGGGGGAGGCGAGTCTCCAGTACATCAACAGATATATGGGCTTTGTGAAGCCGTACTATCTTGTCATGGCCGTGAATATAGATTCGGCTGAGGAAAGTATAGTCGAGGAAGGGTTGAAAAGGGTAGAGAAAATCCTCTCTGATGAGAAGACCATCGTCTCGCATCATATTTCTGACAGTCAGACTTCCCTCGTCTTCATGAACACTGACACAAGGCTAGAGGAAGAGGATGCCGCGGGCAACGTGAAGAAAATCCTCGAGGAGTGTTTCTCTCCGGATGTGAAAGTCACTGTCGGCGTCGACGTCACCCGGCAGGACTTCTCATCCTTCAAGCTCAGCTGCAACAATGCCCTTAAAGCTCTGAACATGATGAGGGTCATGGGCAAGGACGATATCTACTTCTCTGAAGAGAGAGGGGAGGAGAAGGCCGAATACTACATGATTCCCGCATTCTACATTCAGATATCGAAATGTATAACGAAGCATGACGAGAAGGAGCTGAAGGCTCTCTTCGGGCAGCTTCTGAAGACCAACCTCATGAAGTATGACCTTACGGCTGAATCCGTGAAGGCCATTGCCGTGGAACTTTACCTGACGGAGAAGAAGGTCTACATGAACCTTGCAATAGAACCCCGGTACGGCCAGATAGTGCGCCCCGACCAGTATTCGACCATCGAGGAGCTCATCGCATTCTATGAAGACAGGTTCCTCAGGCTTCTCGCTTCCTACGGTGACAGGAACGAGGACAGCGGCAACGTGTATTCGAAGGTCGTGAAGTACGTTGATGATAATTTCACTGACTCCGGTCTTTCCCTTCAGGGACTCGGTGACAGATTCTCCCTGAGCACAAAGAGCATCGGGAACTATTTCGTCCGCGAGTACGGCCACACTTACCTCGACTATGTGACTCATAAGCGCATCACATATTCCCTGACTCTCCTCGACGACTCCTCGAAGAGCATTGACGACATAGCCGCAGGGTGCGGGTACTCATCGCCTCTGTCGTTCAGACGTAACTTCAAGGAACTTCTCGGACAGACTCCGAGTGAATACCGCAAAAATATAAAGCATTGAAATACAGAGAGTTGTGTCTGTGAATTTCCTTTTTTGAACTGTGGAATTTTTTGAATCTTTCGCTTTTTCACCTTCCCGTCTGATAATGAAAGCGTCAAAAGGAGAAGTGTCCGATGCGAAAAAGGAAAGAAGCTGTCGACAAGAATCAGAACAGGTTTCTGTCCAGAAAGAACTGGTACAGAGACAGATATCTTGTCCTCATGATGGTTCCCGTCGTTCTGTATTTCATCATATTCTGCTATCTGCCGATGACCGGCCTTTATATGAGTTTCACAAACTTCAGGCCCGGTTCGGGATTCAAGGGGATTTTCACCGGAAAGTTCGTCGGACTCAAGTGGTTCAGACAGTTCTTCCAGTCCCCGTATGCTTTCAGGCTTGTCAGAAACACATTCCTGCTTTCGTTCTATTCGCTCATCTTCGGATTCCCCATTCCCATTCTCTTTGCCGTCTGCATCTGCCAGATAAAGAGCTCGAGGGTGCAGAAGACATGCCAGGTGCTGACATATCTTCCGTACTTCATCTCGACTGTAGTCGTCTGCGGTATGATCAACAACTTTCTCTCCCCCTCAAGCGGAATCGTCAATCAGGTCCTGACGAAGCTCGGTTTCAGCGCACAGAACTTTCTCGGTGACCCGGCATGCTTCAGGACAATATACGTCGTATCGGGTTCCTGGCAGACATTCGGCTTCAACTCCATCATCTTCGTTGCCGCCATCATGGCTATACCTCCGGAACTCTACGAGGCAATGGATGTCGACGGAGCGGGAAAGTGGAGAAAGACCTGGTCGCTGATACTTCCTTCAATCAAACCGACAATCATACTTCTGCTCATCATGAGCCTCGGTAACCTCCTCAATGTCGGTTTCGAGAAGGTGTATCTCCTCTATACACCGGCAGTCTACGAGACTGCGGATGTCATCCAGACATACGTATACAGACAGGGCATCGTGAACCAGAACTACTCGTATGCGACGGCTGTAGGTCTGTTCAACAGCATCGTCACCTTCGTCATCGTCTTCCTGTCGAACAGGCTCTCGAGAAAACTTACGGACACATCGGTCTGGTAATGGAGGCAAGGAAATGAAAAAGAAGAACTTCTTCAGACAGACACCGGCAGACATCGCCTACGATATCATCACAAGGCTTCTTGTCATCTTTGCCGTCGTCATATGTGTCTATCCGTTCCTGTATGTAATCAGCATATCAATCTCGAGCGGGGAGGCCGTAAACCAGGGACGCGTGTGGCTTCTTCCCGTCGACCTCGATTTCTCGACGATGAAGATGGTCATGAACTACTCAGAGCTCTGGACGAGCTATCTCAATACATTCTTCTACACGATAGTAGGAACAATCGCGAACATCGTGATGACATGCCTTGCAGCCTATCCGATTTCCCGTAAGAGGTTCTTCCTCCGAAAGAAGATGAACTTTCTCCTGGCTTTCACGATGTATTTCTCGGGCGGCCTTATTCCCACATACATCGTCGTCACAAGCCTCGGACTCTACAACACCCGTGCTGCAATGATTGTCCCCGTCCTATGCTCGGCATACAACGTAATGATCTGCCGTTCAGCCTTCGAGGCAATCCCCGAGGAACTCTTCGAGGAGGCAAGCATAGAGGGAGCAAACGACTTCCAGTGCTTCACGAAGATTGCAATTCCTCTCATCAAGCCGACTCTTGCCGTCCTCACGCTCTACTATGCCGTTGCAAGGTACAACGACTTCTTCAGCGCAATGCTGTACCTGGGAAAGAAGGAACTTCAGCCTCTGCAGCTGTTCCTTCGCAAGATCCTGCTTCTTGCCTCAAGCGAGATACTGCAGTCAAGCGGTTCCTCCACAGCAGTGGCAGCCGCAGCAATGAGTACAATACAGGTAAGGTATGTCTGTATCGTGCTCTCCGTAATACCGGTTTTAATTATCTGTCCGTTCGTGCAGAAGTACCTCGTGAAGGGTACAATGCTCGGGGCAGTCAAAGGATAATCCAAAAGGAGGATGAATCACATGAAGAAACTAGTTCTATCATTACTGGTTTTCGCACTCGCACTTTCGCTCTCTGCAGCCGGAAGTTCCGAAAAGGCAGCAGCCATGGCCTCTTCTTCGAGCTTCGTCTATGACGGAAACGGTCCCATCACGGACATCGAAGGACAGCACCTCAGCATTCTTGCCCAGAATTCCTATTACACCACTGTAGACCTCAGACAGGCTGAAATCGTCAAGAAGGTACAGAGTGATGCAGGAATCACGGTTGACTGGACACTTATCGATCCGACGAACTATGCCGATGCAGTCTCCCCGATGCTCGCTTCAGGGACTGATCTTGCAGACATTGTACTGCTTCCGTCCCTTGATGAGAACCAGCAGTATCTGTCATCTGGAATGTTCGTGGCACTCGACGAATACTTCGACCAGATGCCGAACTTCAAGAAGTGGCTTGACGAGAATCCCGACATCAAGGCTTCGCTTACTGCGTCTGACGGACACATCTACTATGTCCCGACAACGAACGTGACGAAGAATTTCCAGCCGGTTCTCATGTACAACTACAAGTGGCTCTCCGACGCCGGCTTCAGCGTTCCGACAAACCTCGATGAGCTCGTTGAAGTCATGAGGTATTACAACTCGCACGACATGAACGGCAACGGCAAGCAGGACGAGATTGCTCTCTCCGTCATGTCATCGTTCCTGCCGTACATGTTCGGACCTGCATTCGGTCTCAACTTCACAAGTGATTCCGGAAGCGGCTTCTTCGCTGACGAGAACGGAACCGTCGTTTATGCACAGGCAACCGAGGACTACAAGGATTACCTCACATTCCTGAATTCCCTTTATAACGAAGGTCTTCTCGAAATCGAGTTCACGACTCTTACGAGAGACCAGATCATCGAACGCTTCGCACAGGACAGAACAGGTATAACATTCGACTTCGGATGGCAGTCATCGATGACATACAGCCCGCAGCTTCCGTACTATGACGGAACAATGGCAACAGGCGTTGTCCTCGAGCGTCCGCTCGACGGAACACACGAAGGCTTCTATGTCGGAAGAAACGCCATCGGATCAGTCTTCGGCGTCACGTCAGACAGCGACAGGATCGAACTTGCTGTCAGATTCCTCGACTATGCTATGTGCGAGAAGAACCAGGAGATGTATGTCTGGGGTATCGAGGGTGAAAGCTACACGGTCGAAGCTGACGGAACAAAGAAGTATACCGAACAGGCAAGTGACAACAACTGGCTCCAGAGCCTCGGTATCAACCCGGCACAGGTCTATCCTGCACAGCAGTCAGTCGAAGCTACGGACGCTCTCGTTGCAGACTGGCATGCAGAACAGGACGATGTCGTAGCAGCGTACGTGAAGGCTCCATGGCCATTCGTCTACTCGACGGAGGAAGAGGCTGATGTCATCAGCATGTACATGGTTGACATCCAGACCTATGTCGACGAGATGGCTGTCTCCTTCATCACTGGGACAACTCCTCTCAGCGAGTTCGATTCCTATGTCGATGCACTCAACAGGATGAACCTGCCCGAGCTCCTCAAGATCAAGCAGGCTCAGTGGGAACGCTACGTAAGCGCAATGAACTGATCACAAAGACGAATTCAACGGGGTGGCGGGAATACTGCCGCCCTGTTTCCGGAAAGGAATTGCATGTACTACACAACAAAGGAAAGCATGGATAAGCGGTTTGACAGAACCGGTAGACAGGACAGAATGGATCTGTCGGGAATGGCAGCGTTCCTCTCCTGGCAGAAGAAGGCGAGGAAGAAACTGAGAGAGCTTCTCTGTATCGACAGTATTATTCCGTCTCCTCTGGAGCCTCTGCAGCTCGAGAGGGCATCCGTTACAAGGTCCATTATAAGGGAAAAGTGGGTTATAACGACGGAGGAAGGCGTGAAGATGCCTTTCTATATCCTGATTCCTGCTTCGGCATCCCGCAGAACTCCAGTGTATATCACAGCTCCAGGCCATCTCGGCGGAGGCAAGGAATCCCTTGCCGGAAACAGACTAAATCCTCTTGTCAGCGAAAAGATTGATTTCTACGGTTATGACTATGCTCTCTTCCTAGCTGAACACGGGTATGTATCAGTTGCGTTCGATCCCCGCGGGTTCGGGGAAAGAAGGGAAGCTGAGAACCAGGGGAATGAAAACATCCTTTCCTCATCGTGCTTCCAGCTTGCCCACATGGCAGAGAGTCTCGGCCTGACTCTGACAGGACTCCTTGTATTCGACATGATGAGACTTGTCGATTACATCACAGAGCGTAATGAGTGGGGCGAGATACGCGCTCTCGGTTTCTCCGGCGGCGGTCTTCAGACCTTGTATCTTTCGGCAATCGATGAAAGAGTAAGGATGGCATTCATCAGCGGTTATTTCTATGGTTTCAAGGAAGCCCTGCTCGATATGAGTGCAAACTGCTCCTGCAACTACATCCCGTCTCTTTATCTTCATTTCGATATCCAGGATATAGCAGCACTCATCGCCCCGAGACCTCTTGTCATACAGAGTGCGAGAGAAGACCATCTTGCAGGAATAAACGGTCTCAGAAACGTTCTCTCTCCGATGACTGAACTCAAGGAGGCTTACTCTCTTCTCGATGCAGATAAGAGACTGTTCCACCATGTCGTCGAAGGCGGACATCACTTTGAGAAAACCGGGGCACTGGAGGCCATAGAAAAAGTATGTTCAGACTGACTGTTTCAAAGGACGGCAGAGGAGATTACTTCACGATTCAGGAGGCAGTCAATGCCGTCAGATATAGCGAGAGTGCAGAGATAACCATCAGAGAAGGCATATACAGGGAGAAGCTCTTCTCTGAGAAGAAGAATATAACCCTCAAGGGTGAAGGTAATGTCTTCATAACCTGGAATGACGGTGCCCGCGAGCTCCTCTCCGACGGCTTCAAACGCGGAACATTCCGTACCTTTACTGCGTTCTTCTCGGGAGAGAAAGTGACTCTCGAGAATCTTACAATACAGAACTGTGCAGGTATCGGCCGTGATGTCGGACAGGCTCTGGCACTTTATCTTGACTGTGATGAATCGTACCTGAAGGACGTGAGACTCATCGGCAATCAGGATACTCTTTTCATTGCTCCTCTTCCCGATGAAGAGAGGGAGAAAAGAGGATTCTATGGTCCACGGTGCTTTTCCGAAAGAAAAAGATGCCGTGCATATGTCGAAGGGGGCAGTATCTCGGGAAGTGTTGATTTCATCTTCGGCGGCGGTGATGCTCTTTTCAGAAATGTCGAGATAATCAGCGTCGACGAGGGATTTGTTGCGGCTCCATGCGGAAAAAATGACTGGGACGGCTTTGTCTTTGAAGAGTGCCGGTTTACATCTCCTCTCGATATGGAAGAGAAGGTCTTCCTCATGCGTCCCTGGAGGGATGAAGGAAAGGCCATCTTCAGAAACTGCACATTCGGAAAGCATATCGAGAGACACGGCTTCATTCCGTGGCCGGGAAGAGATGACAAGGCCTACCTTGCTTCATTCGAAATGGAAAACTGCCGGTTCATATGATTCTGCGCCATCTTCCTTTTTGTCTGCAGATATTTCTGACTATAAATCTCAGTCTCTTTTTATCCACCCGTATCTTTTTTTTTCTCGTCTCCAGGGAGAAGGGAGTTCGTACTTTAATGAGAAATTTGAAAGAATGAGAGGACAGAAAGGAGTTAAAGGTTTTCTCTGGTATAGAATCCCTGGGTGTCAAGTGTATTGAACTCGGGCCGGCGT